>SKJX01000139.1 GCA_007121785.1 Nitriliruptoraceae bacterium | reverse complement strand
GCCGGGTTGTACACCCCGCACATCAGGTCGCAGTGGGCGTCGACGGTGGTCAGCTCGCGGGCCGGGTGCAGCGCGCTGAGGAGGTTCGTGATCCGCATGATGGTTCCCTCGCTTCGGCAGCTGGGTCGCGGGCGAGCATAGTGCTGCCGTCGGACGCCACCACTGGCCGACCGGCGGGCCGAGGTGGCCATCCGCCGGTGGACGCTGCCGCGATCGCCGAGCAGGGGAGCTGACAGATGCGAACGTATCGCAACAACCGCGCTGAGCGGACCTGCGGACGGCGGATCGGGCCGAGACGGACCGTGCGTCCGCTTCCCACCGGGCGCCTGGGCGTGACCGTGCTCGCGCTGCTGGTCGCCGAGGTGGTCGCGGTCGCGCTCAACCGCTCCCTCGTCCGGGTCGCCGGCACCTCGATGGAGCCGGCGCTGGCGGCCGGTGACGTGCTGCTGACGCGTCCGGCCACCCGCCGCTGCATCCAGCCGGGCCGGCTCGTCGTCGTCGCCGACCCGCGCGCCGCCGACCACCTCGTCGTCAAGCGGGTGCGGTCGGTCACCGCCGACGGCGTGGACGTGCGCGGCGACCTGCCGGAGCGCTCCACCGACAGCCGGACGTGGGGGCCCGTCCCCCCGTCGGCGATCCGGCGGATCGTGGTTGCGCGCTGGCCGGACCTGCGCACCCCGCTGCATCACCGGCCCGACGCGTCACCGGAACCGGCGGGCGTGACGCGGTGACGGTCAACCGGGGCGGGTGGCGACCAGGAGCAGTTCGGGGTCGTCCAGCGCGACCTCGCCGGCGGCGCGACGGCCGTAGCCGCCCGGCTCGGCACCCCGGACCGAGTGGACCGTGAGCCCGGCATCGGCCAGCAGCCGGACGCCTTCCCGTGCGGTGTAGGCAGCCGTCCACAGGTCGAACTCGCGGCGTCGCTCGTCGGGGCCACGGACCTCGCTGCGCTGGTGGTGCACCAGGTGCCGGGTGTCGAAGGCGTCACCGGGGGCGAGGTGGCGGGCGGCGAACAGCGCGTGGAACAGCGTGACGACGACCCAGCCACCCGGACGGACGGCGGATGCGAGCTCGGCGACGACCCGTGGGTCGCTGGCCGGCGAGGTCCCCAGCGCGCCCTGGCACAGCGACCAGACCACGTCGAACCCGCCCGGTCCCGGCGTCGCCGCACCCGCGGTCGTCAGCGTCGCGGTCAACTCGCGGGCGTCGCCGACCAGCAGCTCCACCTCGACGCCCGCTCGTTGCGCGGCGGCGCGGCCCGCGCCGATCAGCGCCGGGGCGACGTCCACACCGACCCCGATCACATCGGCCGTCGCGAGGCGACGCAGGTGTCGAGCATCGGCGCACCCGACGTCCAGCACCCGTGTGCCTTCGTCGAGCGGCACGAGCGCCCGGAGCGCGGCGAGCTCCTCGTCGGTGCCGTGCGCGAACGCGTTGCGGTGGTAGGCGTCGCCCTGGAACGCCCCGATCGGCGCGTAGGCCGCCGGTGCGTCGGCGCCGGGGGTGGCTGGCGCCTGGGTCGGACGGTCGAGGTGGTCACGCCACGACGGTCCGTCGGTCGACGGCTCGCCGCGTCCGGACCGGGTCACGTCTGCTCGTCCTGGCGCAGCTTCCACCACGCATCGAGCGCCTCGAGCGCGTCCTGCTCGTCCATCGGCCCGTGCTGGAGCCGCAGCTCGAGCAGGTGGTTCCACGCATCACCGACCAGCGGACCGGGCCGGATGCCGAGGTGCTGCATGATCCGGTTGCCGTCGACCGGCGGACGGACGGCGTCCATCTCCTCCTGCTCACGCAGCTCGACGACGCGTTCCTCGAGCTCGTCGACCCGCTGCTGGATGCGTCGCGCCTTGCGGGGGTTCCCGGTGGTCACGTCCGCGCGGGTCAGCGCGTTGAGCCGGCCGTAGTTGTGCCCGGCATCGCGCACGTAGCGCCGGACCGCCGCGTCGGTCCAGCCCTGCTTGTAGGTGTGGAACCGCAGGTGCATGAAGACCAGCTGGCTGACGTCCTTGATCGTCTGCTTGTCGAAGCGAAGCTCGCGCATCCGGTGCCGGGCCATCCGGGCACCGACCACGTCGTGGTGGTGGAAGGTGACCGTCCCGTCGTCGTGGATCTCACGGGTGTCCGGCTTGCCGATGTCGTGCAGCAGCGCCGCGAGACGCAGCACCAGGTCCGGGCCGTCGGGCTCGAGCGGGATCGTGTTCTCGACCACCGCGATGGTGTGCGCCTCCACGTCCTTGTGCCGGTGCATCGGGTCGTGGCAGTCGCGAAGCGCGGCGACCTCCGGCAGGAACCGGTCCATCAACCCGGTGCGCAGCAGCAGTTCCAGACCGCGCCGCGGTGTGGGCGACAGCAGCAGCTTGACCAGTTCGTCGCGGATGCGCTCCGCGGAGATGGTCTCCAACTCGTCCGCCATCTCGACCGCGGCGGCCTCCGCCTCCGGCGCGGTGTCGGCGTCCAGCGTCGCGGCGAACCGGGCCAGCCGGACCATCCTCAAGGGGTCGTCCCCGAACGAGATCTCCGGATCGACCGGCGTCCGCAGGCGGCGGGCCCGCAGGTCCTGCAACCCGCCGAACGGGTCGACGAACTCGAAGCTCGGAACGCGGACCGCCATCGCGTTGACGGTCAGGTCGCGGCGGGCGAGGTCCCCTTCGATCGTGTCGCCGTAGGTCACCGCCGGATGCCGTGACCCCTCCTGGTACTCGTCGGAGCGGTAGGTGGTGATCTCCACCGTGCGGGCGGGACCACCCTCGCTCGGTGCCTGGCAGGACACCGTTCCGTACGCCGCACCGGTCAACCACACCGCCTGCGCCCACGGTCGGACCAACGCCTCGGTCTCCTCCGGCAACGCCGAGGTGGCCAGGTCGAGGTCCAGCTCATCGACCCGCGCCGGGTCACCACCGGCCAGCAGCGTGTCACGGACGGTGCCGCCGACCAGGTGCAGTTCGTGACCGGCTGCCGCGAACCGCTCCCCGAGTTCGCGCGCCTCCGGGTACACGTCGACGAGCCGCCCGAGCTGGGCGGCCTGCTCCGAGGTGAGGGTGTCGTGGCTCATGGCTCGCCGGGTCGCCGGACGGTCGGCCGGACGGTAGGCAAGCGGGCGCCCCCGCGCGAGTTGACCCCGTACCGTGTCGGCCATGGTCACCGACCACCGATCCCTCCACGGAGCCAGCGTGAGCGACCTCCCTCCACCCTCGGGGCCACCGCCCGGGGACCCGGGTGCGGTCGCCTTCCCCCCTGAAGCGCCCGCCGGTACCACCCCTGACGAGGTCGCCGAGGCACCGGGTCTCGACGCCCGCGAGCGGACGCTGGCGCCGGCGGCCGTCACCTCGTGGCGGATCAGCGCCGCGTTGTCGCTGATCATGCCCGTCGTGGTGACCAGCACCCTCGGGTTCGTGTTCCTGGACCGCTGGGGGTGGGCGGTCTTCGGTGGCTGGCTGGTGTTCGCCACGTGGCTGATCGGCTGGCTCCAGCCGGCCCGCTACCGCCGGTGGCGCTGGCAGCTGACCGAGCAGGCCGTCGATCTGCGTCACGGGGTCCTGATCCACCAGCAGGAGACCGTGCCCTACTTCCGCATCCAGCAGATCGACATCGTGCAGGGGCCGCTCGACCGGCTCCTGCACCTGGCGAACCTGCAGGTGACGACCGCGTCGGCCTCCGGCTCGGCGACGCTCCCCGGGATCCCCGAGGACGACGCACCGCAGGTGCGCGTCGAGCTGCTGGCTCGAGCGACGCAGGCCGTCGCCGACCACACGGGGGACCTGCGGGATGCCGTCTGAACCTCGGCCAGACGACCCGCGCCGCCCGGGGGCATCCGACGACCACGGAACGGGTCGGCCGCCGCCACCACCACCGCCGCCGGCGACGGCAGCGCCCCGGCCGGCGAGCATCCCACCGCCGCCACCGCCCGGCGGTCCACGGCCCGACGCCCCACCGCCGGGCGACGACGAACCCACCCACCCCGACCTGCCCCCCGAGGTCGCCCCGTTCGCGACCCCACGTCGGCTCCACCCGCTCTCGGTGATCCTGGGGATCCCGGCCGCGCAGCTCGTGCAGGTGCTGGTGGTCCCGATCGCCGCGACGTTCGCCGCCGGGGGGATGGTCACGCTGGTGATGATGATCATCCTCGGCATCGTCGGGCTGGTCGCTCGCACCCTCGACTGGTGGTTCCGCACGTTCTCGTTCGACGGCGAGGTGCTCCGGGTCGATCACGGCGTGCTCAGCCGGAACCGCCGCAGCCTGGACGTCGCACGCATCCAGCAGGTCGAGGTGCAGCGGGGCGCGCTCATGCGCGTGTTCGGGCTCGCCGCGATCCGCGTGGAGACCGCCGGCAGCGCGAGCGAACCGGAGGTCGACCTGCGGGTCGTCCCCGAACCCGACGCGTTCGCGCTGCGGGCCGCGGTCCGGGCCAGCCAGCAACGGATGGGCGACCATCCCGTGACCCAGGACGGGACGGAGGGCCCCCCGGCGGCGACGCGGGTGCTGACGGTCCCGATGAAGCACGTGGTGATCAGTTCGGTCACCGGCGCACGGCTCCTGGTGCTCCCGGCGGTGATCGGTGGTGCGTTCCAGTTCATCGGGCAGCAGGTCGGCAACTTCGCCAACCGGGTGACCAACTACCTCATCGAACAGGGGATCGCGGTCGATCCCAGCGAACTCACCGGGCCCGACTGGCGGCTGGTCGCGATGGGGGCCGCCGGCATCCTGGTGCTCAGCGTCATCGCCGCCATCGTCGTCGGGGTGCTGCGCGACGGACGGTTCCGCATCGACCGTGACGGCGAGGACCTGCACGTCTCACGCGGATTGATCTCCACCCGCGAGTCCGTGGTGCCCCTGCGGCGCGTCCAGCTCGTGGAGGTCAACCGCAACTGGCTGCGCCGACTGCTCGGCTACGCCACGGTCCGGATCCGTTCGGCCGGCGGTTCCACCGGCGGGGACGGTCGGGTCACGGTCCCACTGCTGCCCGAGCAAGATGTCGACGACCTGCTCTCGGAGCTGCTGCCCAACGTGCCCGGCATCCCCGAGCTCCACGCCCACCCCACCGCTGCCCGACGTCGCGCACTGTTCCGGTGGTGGCGTCCGGCGCTGTTCACCATCGCCGTGGTCTGGCTCGCCCCGGAGTTGCTGCCGTTCCTCGACCACCCCGTGGTCGAGCGGGCGCAGTGGATCGTCCTCGCGCTGCTGCCCATCAACACCGTGCTCGCGCTCGTGGAGTACCGCCAGCTCGCCCATGGTCTCACCGAGCTGGTGGTCGCCTCACGACGCGGGGCCCTCTCGATCTCGACGAGCATCGCGCCGGTCGTCAAGGTGCAGGCGGTCACCAACCGACGCAGCCCGTTCCAGCGTCGGCTGGGCCTGACCACCCTCGTGGCGCACGTGGCCGGACCCGGAGCGGTCATCGAGGTCCTGGACGCCGGCAGGGACGCCGCCCGCTCGTTGCACCAACGGCTGAGCGCGCACGCGGCGTCGCCGACACCGGTGGTCCCGGATCGCGACCGGCAGGTCGACGACACCGCGGCGGCCGGGCCGGCCGGGCCCTCAGGACGCAGCGAGGCCAGCACCGCGTAGCGACACGCGGAAGTCGTGCGGACTGCTCGCCGCCGACAGGGCGTCGCGCAGGGACACCTCGCCGTCGCGGTAGAGCTGCAACAGGTGCTGATCGAAGGTCTGCATCCCGTAGTAGCCGCCCTCGGCGATCGCGTCGTCGACCTGGGGCAGCAGCGCCGGGTCCATCAGGAACTCGTAGATGCGGGTGGTCATGACCAACACCTCCACGACCGGCTGGCGTCCCTCCCCGGTCGCCCGGGCCACGAGGCGCTGACAGACGATCCCCTTGAGCGAGTTCGCCAGGGACAGCCGCGCCTGCGCCTGCTGCTCCTTCGGGTACATGTCCACGATGCGGTTGATCGTCTCGCGTGCGTCCGTCGTGTGCAGCGTGGAGATGACCAGGTGGCCGGTCTCCGCCGCCTGCAGCGCGGCCGTCATGGTCTCCAGGTCACGCATCTCGCCGATGAAGATGACGTCCGGGTCCTGGCGCGAGACCGCCTTCAGCCCGGTGACGAAATCCTCGGTGTCCACGCCGATCTCACGCTGGTCGATGATCGCGTTGTCGTCGCGGTGCATCACCTCGATCGGGTCCTCGAGGGTCACGACGTGGCACCGACGTGTCGCGTTGATGTGGCTGATCATCGCCGCGGTCGTGGTCGTCTTGCCGGACCCGGTCGGGCCGGTGACCAGGACCAACCCGCGATGCTCCTCGGCCAGCTTGCGCACCGCCGGCGGCATCCCCAGCGAAGGGAAGTCCGGGGTCCCGGGCAGCACGCGGCGGCAGACCAGGCCCACCGAGCCGCGCTGGCGGAACACGTTCACACGGAAGCGGCGGACGCCGGGGACCGAGTGCGCGAAGTCGGCCTCCCGTTCCTCCTGGAAGGTCCGGGTGAGCCGCTCATCGAGCATCTGGCCTGCGAGCTGCTCGGTGTCGTTCTGCGACAGCGGTGGCAGCCGCGTGACCGGTTTGAGGTCCCCGTCGATGCGCACGTAGGCGGGCCCGCCCGCCTTGAGGTGGAGATCGGATCCACCGGTCTCGACCAGGATCTGGAGGTAGTCGTCGACGGTGGGCACAGCACGGACCTCGGTTCGGACGAGAGGGAGCGGCTCGGCGGACCCCGAGCCTCGCGGGGACCCTGCCCTCGTATCGGCTCCTGCGCCGGCCCGCTTGAGCACACCACCGGCGGGTCACGGGGTTGCTCAGGCCTCCAGTTCGATGGTCCACGGCCCGTCGTTGACCAGGTGGACGCGCATCGCCGTGCGGAACCGGCCGGTGGCCACGGTGGCACCGAGCTCGCTCAACCGGTCAGCGAAGGTCTGGACCAGCGGCTCGGCCGTGTCGGGCCGGGCCGCACCCAGGTAGGACGGTCGGCGACCCTTGCGCGTATCGGCGTACAGGGTGAACTGGCTGACGACCAGCACACCAGCCCCCAGGTCCTCGGCGCTGAGGTTGGGCACGCCATCGTCGTCGTCGAAGAGCCGTAGGCGCCAGGTGCGCTCGGCCAGCTTGGTGGCCTTGGCCTCGTCGTCGTCGTGGGTCACCCCGACGAACACCACCAGCCCGCGGTCGATGCTGCCGACCTGCTCGAACGGGCCCGAGGCATCGGGGGCGGAGGTGACCTGGGCCTCCGTGACCCGCTGGATCAGCGCCTTCACGTGTGCTCCTGACGCTCAAGGACGTCCGCGGTGGGCGCCCCGGACGTCGCGCACCCACCGGGAACGGCAGGCTAGGTGAACCGACGGGGCCCGCGCCCAGCTCCCGGTCCGGGGCAGCGACCTCCTCGCTACCCTCCGGTCATGGCCAGGTACCCCACCCGACGTGCCACCTCCTCCGGAGGGGTGGTCTGCGACGACCGGCCGGACGGTCGCCGATGGGTGCTCCTCATCGCCCGGCGGAACGCCGCCGGTAAGCCGCAGTGGACCCTGCCCAAGGGCGGGATCGAGGACGGTGAGACCGACGAGCAGGCCGCGCTGCGCGAGGTGCGTGAGGAGACCGGCTACGGCGCCGTGATCGACCACCTGCTGGGCACGATCGATTACTGGTTCGTGTGGCGGCCGGACCACGTCCGCTACCACAAGTTCGTCCACTACTACTACATGTGGTGGGACGGCCAGGAGCCCGTGGCGCGCGACGACGAGGCCGAGCACGTGGAGTGGGTCCCCGCGGAGGTCGCGCTCGTGCGGCTCGCCCACCGCAACGAGCGCAAGCTCGTGGAGCGCGCACGCGACGCTCACCCGGACCAGCAACAACCGGCTCGGGCGCTCGACGCTCGGGCCGAACGGTGAGCACACCCGCCGACCGGGTCCCGATGACCCCGGAACCGCGAGGTGGTGCCTGCCGATCGCGTCCGGTCGGCAGCACGTGGTGGCTCCGTGCCCGTCGACGGGCGACCGCGGCGGTGGTCTGCCTCGCCACGGTCATGCTCCTGCCCCTCGAGGCCGCCGCCGATCAGCACGACGATGCGGCCAGCCACCCGGACCTGCGGCTGACGATCACCGAGCTGACCGGCGTCCTCGGCCCGGGCAGCGTCAGCCACCTCCCGGAGGCGCCGGACGATCCGCGGTCGATCCCCGCCGACCTCGAGGTCCGGCTGGTCCTGGAGAACCTCGGAGACGGACCCACGGACTCGCTGCAGACCGTGGTGGAGGTCTACCCGGAGGTCGATGACCGCGAGCAGCTGCGGGACGCGTTCGAAGGCTCGCCCGTCGGGACACCGGTCCACGTCCACAACCAGGGCATCGCTGACGGCGAACCGCTCGCGCCGGGGGAGGTCCGGGGGGTCGAGGAGCGACTCGAGCAGTCGATGGTGCCGTGGGCGACCGACCCCGGGGGAGTACACCCGGTGCGGATCGCGGTGACGCGCGGGACCGACGTCCTCGTGGAGACGATCACCGCCGTCGTCTGGCTCCAGGAGCATCCGACCGAGCCACTGCTGACGACGCTGACCTGGCCGTTGGACGCGTCGCCGTGGCGTACCACCCGGGACGCCTACCCCCTGGACGCTGACGACGAACTCACCGACGGCGGCCGGCTCGACGTGCTGCTCTCCGCGGTGGAACACACCCCGAGCGAGCCGATCCAGCTCGCCCCGGCCGCGCACCTGCTGGAGGACCTCAGTGACCGCGCGGACGGCTTCACCGCCCTGGAGCGGGCACCCAACGGTGAACTGGTCGGCCGGCGGGTGCCGGCCAACGCGAGCGCGCCCAACCGGTCGATGGACGCGCTGACCCGTCTGCGCGAGGTCGCCTCCACGTTGGATGCTCACCCGGTCAGCGGGGCGTACGCCGATGCCGACCTCAGCGGGCTCCTGCAGAGCGATCCGCCGTTGGCCGACCTCGCGGCGGAGGCGGCGATCGACGGACGCCGCCGGGTCCAGCTGCAGCTCGGGGTGGAGGTCGACGCGTCCACCCACCTGCTCCGGGAGGCGGTCGACCCGGCGGTCCTCGACCTGCTCCCCGGCGAGCAGCTGCTGCTGTCGTCACAGGCCGTCGACGTGCCCCGGCCGGGTGAGGGGTGGTCGGGTGGACCGGTCCGACAGGTGCGAGCCCCATCGGGCCGGCTGCTGACGGCGCTGGTCGCCGACCCCTACCTGGAGGAGTCGCTGGCACAGACCGACCACCCCGCCGGGCCGGTGCTCGCCGCGCAACGGCCGATCGCCGAGACCGCGATGGCCTACCTGACCACCGACGCGGACGACCGCGCCCTGGCGATGCTCCCACCGGCGACCTGGGACCCGTCCCCAGAGACCGCCGAACGGTTGCTGTCACACCTGGTCGGCGCACCGTGGCTGGAACTCGCGCCCGCAACGGCGGTCACCAGCGCGGTACCGATCAGCGGTGGGACCCTGGAACTCCGCGAGCCGACCGGACCCGGATCGACCGTCGACCGCAGCGACCGGATCCGTGAGGTGTCCGACGGGCTCGAGGCCGCTGCGGCGTCGCTGCCGGACGGGGGTGAGCGGCTCGGAGATCGCGCGGTCGACCGGTTGCACGACACGGTCCTGCGTACCACCTCGAGGTGGTACGACGGCGCCGATCAGGACCACGCGGAGGCGCTGCTGCGCGACGTCGAACGCACGGTCGAAGCCACCTTCGGCGAGGTCGAGGTGCCCGATGGCGAGATCACCCTCACCTCGGACACCGGGCAGATCCCCGTCACCCTCCAACGACCCCGTGGCGGGCCGATCCTGGTCGACGTCGAGGTGGATTCGCCGGGCACCCTGCAGTGGCCGGAAGGTCGGCGGGCCGAGCGGATCGAGCTCCAGCCGGACGAGAGCCGGACCGTGACGTTCGAGACGCAGGCGCTGTCGACCGGATCGTTCCCCGTGACGGTGCGGGTCAGCGACCCGTCGGGCACCCACGAGCACACCGTCGCGACCGTGGCGGTCCGCTCGACCGCCATCTCCGGACCGACGCTGCTGGCCGTCGCCGTCGTGGTACTGGGCCTCCTGCTCGCCGGCGTCCTGCGACGGGGTGGCGCCGCCGGCACGCGTGGCACCGGACGCGGACACACCGGCGGCCCGCCCGCCGATGCCGACGCGGGCGGTGACGACCTCCCTGAGATCCCCGTGCCGGTCACCACGCCGACCTCAGGCGGCCAGACCTCACGTGACGGGAGCGCACGCTCCGGGGTCGCGCGGCCACCCCTGCGTGTTGTCGATCACGAAGCGAGCCGGGATGAGCGGTCAGCGCACGACGGTCCGCCGTCCTGACGGGGCGACCCACGAGCGAGGCGGGGCGGCGAGCCCCGAGCGGCGGTGAGGTCGCACGGCGCGGCCCCGCCGAATACCGTGGGCACCGGCTCCGGAGCCCACCGGAGCCGTCCAGGACCGGCACAGCGATGCGGCCTGGCCAGGCGTACTGCGAGGGGGAGCGGTGGAGCGAGGCCCGAGCGAGCAGGTCGGACCGCGCCGATCGACCCGACCGACCGAGGGTGATGACCTCACCCTGACCGGGAGCGGGTCGTTCGACGGCCCCGATCGCGGTGTGCCCGCCGACGAGCACGCCGCCGCGACCACGCCGTCCGGCGAGCCCGAGGAGCCGGACGCGTCGGACGGCGCCGGATCCGAAGCACCGGACGCCGACGGGTTGGCGCTACCCGTCTCCCAGGAGGTCGGCACGGCCGACACCCACCGGCCGTGGCCGGACCGGTCGCACCTCGGCGAGCGCTACGCCCTGCAGGAGCCGATCGCCTCCGGGGGTGCCGCGATCGTGTGGCGCGCCTTCGACGAGAACCTGGCGCGAACGGTCGCGATCAAGCTGCTCCACCCCCACCACGCCACCGACGCGACGGTGGTCGAACGGTTCGAGCGCGAGTCCCGGGCCTCCGCCCAACTCAACCACCCCAACGCCGTGCGCATCTACGACACCGGCCGCGAGGGAGACCTCGTCTACCTCGTGATGGAGCATGTGGACGGGCCGAGCCTCCGCGACGTCGTCCGCAGCCATGGCCAACTCGACCCGATGGCCGTCGCGGCCCTGGGCGAGCAGGTCGCCGCGGCCCTGGGCGAGGCGCACGACCACGGTCTGGTCCACCGTGACGTCAAACCCGCCAACATCCTCATCGCCTCCGACGGCACCGTCAAGGTGACCGACTTCGGGATCGCCAAGGCGCTCAGCAGCGGGGACGCCACGCTGACGTCACCGGGCACGGTCGTCGGCACCGCGGCGTACGTCGCGCCGGAGCAGCTCGAGGACGGCGACATCGACGCGCGAGCCGACATCTACGCGCTCGGTATCGTCCTCCACGAGTGCCTCACCGGCCGCCCCGCTTTCACGGGCGATACCCCGACGGCCACGGCCGCGATGCGGCTCACCCACGACGTGCTCCCACCCCGCCAGCTGCGGGCGGACGTACCACGAGCCCTCGACGACATCGTGGTGCGCAGCACCCGCCGTGACCGCAAGGACCGCTTCGCCGACGGCGGCCTCGTGGCGGCCGCCCTCGCCCCGCTGGTCACCAGCAAGCCCAACGAGGTCACCGCCGGCCTCATCGACGACGCCGCCCCCGCGGACCCCTCGGCGTTGACCGTCGACGAGCGGACCTCGTCGGGCCCGATGCCGGCGACGCGCCGGGAGTACGCCCGCCGCCTGTCATCGGCGTTCGTCGGAGGCATCGTGCTGGCCGTGGTGACGGTCCTGGCCTACGACGCGATGAGCGCTGACGAGCCGACGGAGACCGCGGTCCAGCCGCAGACCTGGCCGGTCGAGGACGTGACGGTCTTCGATCCGGTCGACCCCGACCGTGGCGACAACGCGGAGGAGGCCGCGTTCGCGGCGAGCGACCCACAGACCCAGTGGCGTTCCGACGCCTACGACGCACCCGACTTCGACGAGGACCGCGACGGCATCGGGCTGCTGTTCGACCTGGGCGAGGAGCAGGACGTCCGCGGGATCAACCTCGATCTGGTCCGGGGGGGGTTGGACGTGGAGATCTACGCGACCTCCACGCTGCCGCCGACCGAGGCCGGGCCGGAGGCCTGGGGGGAACCGCGGGCTTCCCAGGTCGCCACTTTGAGCCAACACCCGTTCCGGTTCAGCTCCACCACGGAGCGGTACTGGTTGGTGTGGATCACCGGGCTCTCCGCCGACAGCGCCGGTGAGTACACCGCCGAGGTCGCCGACGTCGAGTTCCTCGGTCCGGCGTGAGACCCGACGAGCCGGTCCGTCCGTCCCCGGCCGACGCCGGCGGCGCGCCACGCGACAGCGACGAGGTGGTCCTGGCCACCTACGTGGACACCACACGCTCAGCCGGGGAACGTCAGGCCGCCTTCGAGGTGCTGCTGCGCCGGTTCCAACGGCGGGTGTTCGCCGTCTGCCTCCAGGTGCTCGGCTCGCCGGAGGACGCGGAGGACGCCACCCAGGAGACCTTCGTCCGGCTCGCCCGCAGCGCCGATGGGTTCCGGGGCGACGCGAAGCTGTCCACCTGGCTCTACCGGGTCGCCCGCAACGTCTGCACCGACCATGTCCGGCGCGACGCCCGCCGCCCGAGCACGCCGGTCGCCGACGTCGACCGGGTGATCGACCGACCCGACACCGCTGACGCCCAGCTCGGTGTCGAGGTCGGCGACGAGCTCCGCCGGGCGCTCCACCAGCTCGAACCCGGCGCACGCCGCCTGCTGCTGCTGGTCACGGTGGAGGGGCTGTCGTACGAGGACGCCGCCGCGCTGGCCGACCTGCCGGTCGGGACGGTCAAGAGCCGGGTGTCGCGCGCCCGCGTCCGGCTCGGTGAGCTGCTGGCGACGTCCGACGCCGCCGCAGACGAGCCGCCGCCAGCCGACGCTCCCACCTCAGCACCACCTTCGCGCAGCTCCGCACCACGAGGGCCGCCGACCCACCCCACGTGAACCGACCGGGTCGTGCGCTGTGCGACCCGACGGACCTCACGCAGCGCCCGAGACGTCCCACCGTGGACGCACCGTCACCCCGCCTCCCGTTCCCCGCCCCGCCCACGTCCGAGACGAGGAAGCCCTGGTGGATCCCGCCGAGCGCCTCACGGCCTACCTCGACGGCCAGCTCACACCGGATGAGCACGCCGCCGTGGAGGCCGAGCTGGCCGCCGACCCGCGCCTGCGCGCGGCGTTGGCCGACCTGCAGCGCGCTGATGCGGCGTTGGCGGATGCCTCACCGACCGCGCTGCCGTCAGGCGCCGGCGACCGGCTGCGCTCGCGGCTGCGACCGGTGCTCGAGGAGATGCCCGAGCGCGCCCCGTCGATCGACGACGAGCCCGCATCGCAGGCGCCCGGGCCGGTCGGCGACGAGCTCAGCGCCCGCCGGACGTCGAGGTGGCACGCGCCGCTGGCCATCGCCGCGGCGGCCGTCGGCGTGCTGGTGGTCGGCGGGGTCGTGGTCTCCGGCCTCCAGGACGACGCCGACGAGGTGGCGTCGCCGGACGAGATGGCCGACGCGGACATCATGGAGGACTCGGCCGACGACGCCGAGCAGCCGGAGATGGAGGCCGAGGAGGCTCCCGAGGAGGAGCTCGACGACGGCGCAGCGTTGGCGAGCTCGCTGCCCGACGCGCCACCGGTCGTCGACGAGGGCGCCGACCTCGACGATGCGCGGGTCGAGGCCGTCCTCGAGGGTGAGGAGCTCCAGCTGGTCCGTGACCTCGAGCTCGGCAGCCCGGAGGGCGACGAGGTCGCGGCGAGCTGGCAGCGCGAGCTCGGCGTCCGTCCCACCGAGACACCGGACGAACGCGCGGAGAGCGACACCCTCGAGGCCCCGGACGTGGACGAGCCGCCGGTCACCCGCTCGGGTGAGCCGCTCGACGACGACGCGGCCGAAGACCTCGCCCGCTGCCTGGGAGAGCTCCTCGACCCCGGGGTGACCGCTATCCCGGCCTACGTCGAACTCGGCACGTTCGACGGTGCATCGGCGCTGCTGGTCGGTCTGGTCACCATCGACCCCGACACTTCGACGTTCACACGCAGCGAGGTCTGGGTGATCGAACGGGGGAGCTGCGAGGTGCTGCACTTCGAGCAGTAGCGCCGCAGCCACGCGCCTTGAGGGACCGTGCGGTCAGAGGCCGGTGAGCCGGGCCACCTACTGGTGCGGCCACCTAGCGCTGGCGGACCACGATCCAGCCGCCGTAGATCGCCGCCGGATACGCGAGGAACACCAGACCACCTCGTCCGGTCCCCACCCCCGCGAGCGCCATCGCGACCGCCACGGAGAACCCGGCGAGCGCCAGCGCCCCGGCCCGGATCGCCGGGGAGCTGTGCTCCTCGGTCGCCCAGAACACGGCGCGCGCGACGCCCCAGCCGATCACCCCGGCGGACAGCAGGAAGAACATGCCCTCCTGGAGGACCGGCCAGAGGATCGCCCCACCGACGCCCGATGCCGCGATCCCGACCAGGACGGCCCGCACCGCCACCCCGGCTGACAGCTCCTGGCTCCCGCTGGACGGGGGGCGTGAGCGGCCCGCGCCCGGCAGCGAGAACGACGTGCGAGCGCCGCTCGAGCGTCCGGAGGTCGTGGCCTCCTCGTGGGCCGAGCAGTCGGGACACTTGAAACCGACCGCGGCCTCCCGGCCGCAATCCGGGCAGATCGGCGTCCCGCACGCCGAGCACGACAGTCGGGTCTCGACGTCCGGGTGGCGGGCGCAGGTGGGCGAGGTGCTCATGCTCGACAGGGTACGCATCCGGCCCGCCGACCGTGCGCCAAGGAATACCGTCGGCGACGGCTCCGTTAGGTTCGCCGAGACGGCCGGTCCGACCGCGGACCCGCCACGGTCCCGCTCCGGGGCCGGTCACACCAGCTTGAGGAGCCAGCATGTCGTCGTTCGTCTCCCTGGACACCGACCCGGTGGACACGGACCAACCGGAGGTCGACCCGACGGGCAGGACCCACGATGTCGTCATCGTCGGGTCGGGGCCGGCGGGGCTGACCGCCGCCATCTACGCCGCTCGCGCCAACCTCGAGCCGCTCCTGGTCGAGGGCGTCGTCGATGGTGGACCCACCGGTGGTCAGCTGACGTTGACCACGGATGTGGAGAACTACCCCGGGTTCCCCGATGGCATCGTCGGGCCGGAGCTGATCCAGCAGATGCGCCAGCAGGCGGAACGCTTCGGGACGTCGTTCGTCACCGAGGACATCACCGCGGCCGACCTCTCCGGTCAGCCGATCCGGCTCGACACCGCCTCCGGGACGACGATCACGACCCGCTCGCTGATCATCGCCACCGGCGCCAAGCCACGCCGGCTGGAAGTCCCCGGCGAGGACGAGCTCTGGGGTGGTGGTGTCTCCGCCTGCGCCACGTGCGACGGGTTCTTCTTCCGCGACAAGCACGTGGTCGTGGTCGGCGGTGGCGACTCCGCGATGGAGGAGGCCACGTTCCTGACCAAGTTCGCGTCCAAGGTCACCGTGGTCCACCGCCGCGACGAGCTGCGCGCCTCCGCCATCATGCAGGAACGCGCGTTCAAGAACGACGCGATCGAGTTCGTGTTCAACGCCACGATCGACCGGATCCACGGCACGGACGGGGTCGTCACCAGCGTCACCCTCCGCGACACGACCAGCGGTCAGACCCGCGAGCTCGAGACCGACGGGGTGTTCCTCGCGATCGGCCACATCCCCAACACGTGGCTGTTCGAGGGCCAGCTCGACACCGACGACGAGGGCTACCTCATCGTCGACGAGCCGTCGACCGCGACCAACATCGAGGGCGTGTTCGCCTCGGGCGACGTCATGGACCACATCTACCGTCAGGCGGTCACGGCCGCCGGCACCGGCTGCCGGGCCGCGATCGACGCCGAACGTTGGCTCGCCGGCGGCGGTGGACGGACCGCGCGCGAGCCGGAGGCCGAGCCCGAGACCGTGGAGCTCTAGCCTCCACCCGCACGGGCCCCGCGTCCACCACCCCGGACCACCGCCACCGCGTCACGACCGCGCCGAAGACCTCGCATGCTCCCCGCGTGCGACCCACGACCCATGGAGGACCACGATGTCCGCGACCCCTGTGAACGATGCCGACTGGGCCACCGAGGTCCTGGAGGCCGACAAGCCCGTCCTCGTCGACTTCTGGGCCGAGTGGTGCGGACCGTGCAAGATGGTCTCGCCCATCGTCGACGAGATCGCCTCGGAGAAGTCCGACGACCTGAAGGTCGTCAAGCTCAACGTCGACGAGAACCCCAACACCGCCCGTGAGTACGGCATCATGTCGATCCCGACGCTGCTGGTGTTCAAGGGCGGTCAGCCCGACAAGCGCATCGTCGGCGCCAAGGGCAAGGCGCAGCTGCTCAACGACCTCTCCGACTACGTGAGCTGATTCCCACGCTCGCTGAGACACTCGACGCCCTGAGCTCCCCGCTCGGGGCGTCGACGCATGGAGGCGCACGTGGACACGGTCACGCTGTACGAGATCATCGGCTACATCGCGTCGCTGCTGATCGTGGTCAGCCTGCTGATGGCCTCGGTGCTGAAGCTCCGCGTCATCAACCTCGTGGGGGCGATCGTCTTCACCGTGTACGGGCTGCTGATCGGCGCTCTGCCGGTCGCGCTCACCAACGGCGCGATCATCGTGATCGACGTCTACCACCTCGTCCGGTTGGCGCGCGAACGTTCGGGCGGCTTCTTCGAGGCCGTCCCCACCACACCGAGCTCCGCGCTGCTCCGACGGTTCGTCGAGCACCACCTCGACGACATCCGACGGTTCCAACCGGAGGTGACCGGTGTCCGTGACGATCACCTGGGGTGGTTCGTGCTCCGCGATGCGGTACCGGTCGGGGTCGTGCTCGCTTCCCCGCCAGCGGACGGCCACGCACGGATCGACGTCGACTACGTGACGCCGTCGCACCGCGATCTGCGCGCCGGCAGCGCGTTCTTCGAGGACACCGACACCTTCGCTCGTCACGGCATCGCTTCCGTGGAGGCGACCGCCTCGACCAACGAACACCGCCGCTACCTCGAACGTATGGGGTTCACCTCGGACGGGGATCGGTTCGTCCGGTCGGTCGCGCCGGCCGACACCGTCCGCTCCGACTGACGGATCCGGCCCCGGTGGTCACCGTCACGCGATCGGCGCCTACCCTCGCTCGATGTGGAAGCGATCAGGCTCGGTCAGGTCGGTCCCGAGGTCGGCGACATCCAGCGGCGCCTCGGCCAGTTCGACCTACCCTGCGACGACGATCCGGGCGTCTTCGACCGGCGTACCGAAGCGGCGGTCCGTACCTTCCAGCAGCGCCGGGGCCTCCGCGCGGACGGGATCGTCGGGGACGAGACCTGGCGCGAGTTGCTCGGAGCGTCCTACCGGCTCGGCGACCGGATGCTGTACGTCACCCGGCCGCTGCTGCACGGCGACGATGTCCGCGACCTCCAGCGTCGACTGAACCGCCTCGGGTTCGACGCCGGCTACGACGATGGGCTGTACGGACCACAGACCTTCGATGCCGTCCGGGAGTTCCAGCTCAACGCCGGTCTGGCCGTCGACGGGTTGGCTGGACCCACCACGGTCGACGTTCTGCTGCGCTACCACCGCCAGCACCAGGAAGCCTCGGCAGCGGCGGTCCGCGAGCGTGAGTCGCTGCGCCGTCCGCTGCGAGCGTCCGTCGCGGGTGCCCGGCTGATGGTCGATCCCGCCCGCGGGGTGGACGATCCCGGGGTGATCGCGCCCGATGGCACGCCGGAGCACGAGGTGACCTGGCAGCTGGCGGTCGCGGTCGAGGGCCGGCTCGCCGCCCTCGGTGCTCACGTGATCCTCAGCCGCGGGCCCCACACCACCCCGACCTCGGAGGAACGGGCCACCCAGGCCAACCGCGAGGACGTCGAGGTGATCCTGTCGGTCCACACCAACGCGGACCCATCACCGAACGCCCGCGGTGCGGCGGCCACGTACTTCGGCACGGACGCGCAGATCTCCGACCGCGGTCGCTGGCTCGCCCAGCTGTGCCTGGACGGCGTGCTCGAGGCCACGGGTACGCCCAACTGCCGCACGCACGCCGCGACGCGGACGATCCTGCGGGCGTCGCGAGCTCCGGCGGCCCTGGTCGAGCCGGGCTTCCTCACGCATCCCGACGAGGGTCGGCAGCTGTGCGACCCGCAGGTGCAGCAACGCATCGCCGCCGCCCTGGCCAACGCGATGATCCGCTTCCTGGTTGGGGAGCGCGTCGCGGCCTGACGCCGGACGCTCGCTCAGGGTCGATCCATGACGTGTGGAGCGAACCGGCCACCGGATCGCCACGCCGCTCCACGGATCCCGGGACGGTCCGGTCAGCCCTGGGACGTGTGGAGCGAACCGGCCACCGCATCGCCACGCCGCTCCACGGACCCAAGGACGGGTGTCGCATCCGGATCGAGGGAACGCCGCCGCAGGTTGACGATCGAGGCCCCGACGGCGACCGCGATCGCCCCGGCCGCGAACGACCACCCCGGTCCACCGAGGTCGACCACCGCGCCGGCTCCGGCCGTCCCCGCCGCGATGCCGAACACCACCGATGTCTGCAACCACGACTGTGCTTCGACCTGCGTCCCCCGGATCGCGTTGTCATCGAGCAGCTGGAACGTGCAGATCATCGTCGGCGCGAGGCAGACCCCACCGACGAACAGCGCGACCCCGAACCCGACGAGGTTGGCCGTGGACACCGCCATCAGCACCAGCCCGAGCACCATCACCGACACCAGCACCTGCACGCGCTGCACGAGCGTGCCGGGCCAGGTCCGGCCGCCGTACACCAGCCCGCCGAGCAGGCTGCCCGCTGCGACGGCGGCCAGCAGCACGCTACCGACGGCCGGCGACCGGCCGGCGGTCTCCGCGACCGCGGGGACCACGATCTCCACCACACCGATCGCCACGGCGATCAGCCCGATCGAGAGCACGAGGATCCGCACGCCCCGTGACCGCAGGGCACCGACGCGCCGCACGCCGACCTCGCGCCGGGGCATGGCCCGGGCCGCGCCGGTGGTGCTGTAGCTGGCGGCTCCCACGGCCGACGCCAGCCCGGCGATGATCACGCCCCACATCGGCCCGGCGGTGACCGCCACGCCGGCCGCGGCCAGCGGACCGACGACGAACCCCAGCTCGACGGCGATCGTCGACACCGCGAAGGCGGTCTCGCGGATCTGCCCGGTCGGGAACATGCGCGACAGCAGCACCCGCGCACACGCGGTGACGGGCGGGTACATCGAGCCGGTCAACAACGTCACCGCGAGCAGCACCGCGGGAGAGGCCTCCGCCAGCACGAGCCCGGCGATCGCCATGGTGCCGAGCAGGTACAGCACGGCGTCGGGCAGCAGCACCCGGATCTGACCGAACCGATCGGCCAGGCGCCCTTGGATCGGCGAGCCGATGCCGATGCCGACCTGATGGCCGGCGGTGACGACCCCGACCGCCGCGTAGTCGTAGCCGACGTCGCGCATCAACAGCAGGATGCCGAACAGGATCATCCCGGGGGTCAGCCGGGCGATGCTGGACGTGAGCAACGGCCACCGCGCATCGCGGTGACCGAACAGCTCCTGATAGGCGCGCATAGAAGGATCCATCGCGGACGCCCGGACGGCGAGGTGCGGTCATCCGGGAGGTGGGACGAGCGGACCGCCTGATCACCGAGGCCGGGTGGACCGACACGGTCCGGACGTGGTCTCTCGACGTCGAGAGACCACGGTAGCCGGTCCTCAACGGCCGATGCCCGCCAACCCGCCCGTACGACCGCGGTCCGGGGACTCCTCCACACGCACCGGGCTCGGCGTCCGCTTCGGCAGGCGGGCGAGGACCTCGTCGACGGCGTGCTCGAGCGGCGCCGACCAGCGAGCCAGCCGCCGCACGTCCAACCGCACCAGCGGGGTCCGGGGATGCTCACGATGGACGGTGAACCCCTCGTGCAGCAGCCAGGTGCTCGGTAGCAGGCAGGCCCGTTCCCGCCAGCGACGGTCGACGTAGCACTCCACCCCGGTCAGCCCCAGCCGGATCGCCTCCTTGGCGGCGGCGTGGATCAGCACCCGACCGAGTCCGTGCTCGCGTTGCGTCGGTCGGACGTACATCGTCGCGAGCAGCAACGCGTCCGTGCTGCGGTTCGGTGCCAACGCCGCGCGAGGCGCGAAGTCCCGGGCCGGACCGAACAGGGCGTAGGCGACCACCTCGCCGTCCACCTCCACGACGCGCCCCGGCGGTGTGCCGTCCTGGACCCGCGTGGAGACCCAGGCGGCCTTGCGTTCGACCGGGTCGCTCGGGCGGCGCTCGAGTTGGATGCCCCCGAGCGGCGACCCGGTCCGTGGCTGCTCACAGGCGATGCCCAGCTCCCAGAACAGACAACCCCGGCAGGACGCCGGGAGCCGCTCGACGTCGCCTCCGGTCAACGAAACGATCCGCCGGGACATCAGCGGGGTCGGGTCGACGGATCGTCTCGGGGCAGGACCAGTGCGATGACCGCCCCCGCCGCGAGCCCGACGGCGAACCCGATCAGGGCGCGTTTCCAGCCGCCGGAAGCGACCGGCCGCCTGGCCTCCGTGTCGGCGTCAGGCGAGGACCGAAGGCTCGGGGCAGCGTCCACGTCGTCCTCCTCCCGGTAGCGTGAGCCGGGTGGCTCCGCACCTGCGGGCTCGACCCGGCCAGGTACGGACCGGACGGTCGTCGTTGCACCGATCGGCCGGGACACGCTCGCTACGCTCGATGCTACCGCCGTGGTGCCGTCCGGTGCCTGGTGGCCGGCGGTCCGATCCGGACGGCCCCGTGCTCCTGGAGGCGCTCGTGCGCTTCGACACCGATCCGTACCTCACCCGTTACGCCGACCGGGTGCAGGGCATGCGCGCATCGGAGATCCGAGCGCTCTTCGCGGTGGCCTCCCGCCCGGAGGTGGTCTCCTTCGCCGGCGGGATGCCGGACACCTCCGCGCTCGACATGGAGGTGATGGAAGAGGTCACCGCGTCGGTGATACGCGACGACGGCGCCACCGCCCTGCAGTACGGCGGCGGGCAGGGCCGAGAACCCCTGCGCGAACTGCTCGTGGAGGTGATGCACCACGAGGGCGTCCCGGGCAACGCCGACGAGTTGATCGTCACCGTCGGAGGGCAGCAGGCGCTGGAGTTGATCGCCAAGTGCTTCGTCGACCCCGGCGACGTCGTGCTGGCGGAAGGCCCCACCTACGTCGGTGGCATCGGTGCGTTGAGCAGCCATCAGGCCGAGGTGCGCCACGTCGCGATGGACGCCGACGGCATGCGGATCGACGCGTTGGAGGACGAGCTGGCCCGCCTCGCCAGCGAGGGCCGTCAGGCCACCTACCTCTACACGATCCCCAACCACCAGAACCCGGCAGGGGTGTCGATGTCGGTCGAGCGCCGCCACCGCCTAGCCGAGCTGGCCGAGACCCACGACCTGCTGGTGGTCGAGGACAACCCGTACGGCTTGCTCGATTTCGCCGGGGAGACCTACCCGTCGCTCCGCGAGCTCATCCCGGAACGGGTGATCTACGTCGGCACGGTGTCCAAGACGATCGCGCCGGGGCTTCGGACCGGCTGGATCGCCGCGCCCGCACCGGTCCGCGACAAGCTGGTGCTGCTACGCGAGGCCGCGGACCTGTGCCCGTCCAACCTGACCCAGATGATCGTCGAACGCTGGCTGGCATCCCAGCCCTGGCGCGACCAGATCAAGCGGTTCACGGAGGTCTACCGCGAGAAGGCGGACGTGATGCTGGGTGCGCTCGACGAGCAGATGCCCGATGGCGTGACCTGGACCGTGCCGGCCGGTGCCTTCTACGTGTGGCT
>SKJX01000138.1 GCA_007121785.1 Nitriliruptoraceae bacterium | reverse complement strand
CGTGAGGCTCGCTTACGTCAGGCGGCCTCCGCGTCGACGTCATCGGGGACCAGTGGTTCGACCTCGCCGCTGAGGGCTTCCGCGAGCCCGTCGTCGACGGGCGTGCCCTGGGCGACACGGAGCACCGCGCTCGGCGCGGCGAGATCGTCACGTGTCAGCGCAGCGTGGAGGTCGGTCGGTCTCACGGTTGGGCCGTCGTTGCGGAGCACCGCGCGGAGGACGGTGCGTGCGCCCGGACCCTCGGGTCCGTGGCGGGTCGCAGCCGCGAGCGTGAGCAGCGCTGGCCGCACGTCGATCGTCCGGTCGCCATCGGGGCGATGCCGGATCACCTCGGCGTGCTGGCTGGCCAGCAACTCGTCGCTGCGTCGCTGCAGGAGCTCGGTGAGTTCGGACGCTGCGGCCGGGTCGGCCGCAGGCCAGCTGAGCTCCCAGAGGGTCACCTGCAGCATCTTCGCCAGCTTCGGCGCGCCGTCAGGGACCCGCAGGTAGGTCGTGATGTCCATGCCCGCCGGGAGGGTGGCGGACAACGCTCCCAGATCCGGGGTCGGATCGATGGGAGCCGCGAAGGTCAGTTCGGCGTACTCGCCGGTCGAGGAGACCCCGACCGGCAGCGCGTCGGGGAAGGACACCTTCGCGTGTGGCGTGAACCCTTCGGAGTAGGCGATCGGCAGGTCGGCCCGACGCAGCGCACGCTCCCAGACCGAGGTCAGATCGCGCGCGGAAACGAACCGCGTGCGGTCGACCTTGGTCCAACGGATGCGGTACCGCTCCTGCACCGGGCACCTCCTCTCGGTCGCCGTCTCCCCGGATCGTGCCAGGTCGTTGACGTGGTGGTCGTCGCTGGGTGCACCGGGACGCGGTGCACCGCTCATCGGTCGTACGCTCAGCCGTCGCTGCTCGCGTAGCGCTCCGGCGTGGTCGGTAGCGACTCGCTACCGCCGAGGTTGCTCGGCAGCACCGGCAGCTGGAACCCGCCGGTGTAGCCGGTGTCGTGCTCGATCGACAGGCCGGGGCAGACGCCGCAGTCGTAACACGGCGACCACCGGCAGTCGTCCAGCTGCTGGTCGGACTGGGCATCCTGCCAGTCCTCCCAGAGCCAACCCTTCTCGAGGCCGCTGTCGAGGTGATCCCACGGCAGCGCCTCGTTCTCGTCGCGCTCACGGTAGGAGAACCACGCGAGGTCGACACCCGTCTCGGCCATGGCCTGCCGCCAGGTCTCGAGGGTCGGCATCTCGTGCCAACCATCGAACCGGGCACCGAGCTGCCAGGCCCGCTCGACCGCGGCCGCGACACGACGATCACCGCGGGCGAGGAGCCCCTCGATGACCCCCTCCTCCGGATCGTTGGTCCGCAGCTTGAGGCCGCCGTGGTCCTTGATGCGGTGGCGGATCATCGCGAGTTTGCGCTTGATCTCCTCCGGGGAGTCCTGCGCCGCCCACTGGAACGGCGTGTGTGGCTTGGGGACGAACCCGCCGACGGAGATGGTGACCTTGTTCGCCTTGCCGTACTTCCGCGCGATGCCGTAGGTCTTGATGCCCAGGTCGGCGATGGCGAGGACGTCCTCGTCCTCCTCGGTGGGCAGGCCGATCATGAAGTACAGCTTGATCTGCCGCCAGCCTTCGGAGAAGGCCGTCTCCGCGGTGCGGAGCAGGTCCTCCTCGGAAACCATCTTGTTGATGACCGCGCGCATCCGCTCGCTGCCAGCCTCCGGCGCGAAGGTCAACCCGGTCCGACGCCCGTTGCGGGCGAGTTCGTTCGACAACGTCACGTTGAAGGCATCCACGCGGGTGGATGGCAGCGACAGCGAGGTGGTCGTGCCCTCGTAGGTGTCCGCGAGGTCGCGAGCGACCGGCCCGATGGCCGAGTGGTCAGCCGACGACAGGCTCAGCAGGCCCACCTCGTTGAAGCCGGTGTCCTTGACCCCCTCCTCGACCAACCGGTTGATGGTTTCCGGACGGCGCTCACGGACGGGCCGGGTGATCATCCCGGCCTGGCAGAACCGGCACCCACGGGTGCAGCCGCGGAAGATCTCCACGCTGAAGCGCTCGTGGACCGTCTCGGTCATCGGCACGATCTGCCTCTGCGGGTACGGCCACTCCTCGAGGTCCTGGATCGTGCGCTTGGGGACCAGCGAGGGCACGCCGGACTCGTTGGGCACGGTGCGTTTGAGTCGTCCGTCCTCGTGGTACTTCGGCGTGTAGAAGGCCGGGACGTAGACCCCCTCCACGGCGGCGAGACGGCGCATCAGGCGGTGTCGAGCGTCCTCGTCAGCGAGTTCGGCCAGCGCTCCCCCGGGTTCACGTTCGGCCTTGAAGACCCGCACGACGTCGTCGACCTCGACGGTGACCTGTTCGCCGTCTCCCATGATCGCCGCGTCGATGAACGGCGCGAGCGGCTCCGGGTTGTAGGCCGCATGCCCGCCGACGAGCACCAGCGGGTCGTCGATGCTGCGGTCGGCTGTCCGGTGTGGCACGCCGCCGAGGTCGAGCAGGTTCAACAGGTTGGTGTGGCCGAGTTCGTGCGGCAGCGTCACCCCGAACACGTCGAACGCCCACGCCGGCCGGTGCGCCTCCAACGAGAACGTCGGGATCCCCCGCTCGCGCATGAGCGGCTCGAGGTCGACCCACGGTGCGTAGCACCGCTCCGCGAGAGCGGTGGCCCGCTCGTTGAGGATCTCGTAGAGGATTTGGATGCCCTGGTTGGGCTGACCGACCTCGTAGGTGTCCGGGTAGCACAGCAGCCAGCGCGTCTGGGCATCCGTCCAGGTCGAGACCTGCTGGTTGTGTTCGCCGCCGACGTACTGCGCCGGCTTCTTGACGTCCGTCAGCAGCGGTTCGATCGCGTCCCAGTACGACGGTGGCTCGGTCGCTGCCGCGCCGGGTCGACGGACCGCGGCGCGGTCGTCCCCGGTGGCCATCGGTGGGACGGGGACGGTAGGTGCGGTACCGAGCACGATCGCCTCCGGCGGGGTGGGGCCGGGTAGAGATGTGGCGCCGGTCGCCCCCAGGAAGCTGGTGTCCGGGAGGGCGCGGTCGCGGAGGTCGGCGGGCCCAGCGGACGAGCACCGCGCAGCGACCACCGCGTCGCCGGCATCATCGCCCAACACTCGAGCCTAGCAGCCACACGACGTCTCGCTGTCCGCGGTGCCGACGTCACCGTGCGTCGGCGATGGCCGGCCGGACCCCTGGCAGCTCAGCTGGTCGAGCCAGCCCCGTTGCGTCTCCAGCATCCGCCCGACGCTGGTGGGTCGGCCGGCGGGGAACACCTCGGGGCGTGCCACCTCGGCGACGAGCCGCACCTCGTCCATCGACCGCAGCGCGACGGATCACACGCAGGACCGCACCGCCTCGCGCTCGCCGCAGGACTCGAGGAGCTGCGCCCCACCGCGCGTCCGTCACGCGCTCTCAGAAGCGGCGCATGTGCACGTTGAGCAGCAACCCGATCATGGCGAACCACACGATCAACGAGGTGCCGCCGTAGCTGATGAACGGCAACGGCAGGCCGGTGACCGGCATCAGACCGACCGTCATGCCGACGTTGACGAACACCTGCAGGGTCAGGATCGCCACGATGCCGCTGGCGACCAACGTGCCGAACATGTCCTTGGACAGGATCGCGATGCGAAGGCCCCGCCACACCAGCACCAGGTAGAGACCGAGGACGACGCTGGCGCCGAGGAACCCGAACTCCTCACCGATCACGGTGAAGATGAAGTCGGTGTGGTTCTCCGGCACGTACGACAGCGACGTCTGGGTCCCCTCGAACAACCCCTTGCCGGCGAACTGGCCCGAGCCGATCGCGATCAACGACTGGCGGGTCTGGAAGGCCGCGGTCTGCGCAGCGGTGGCATCGGCCGCCTCCAGGAACGCGGTCAGCCGGCTGACCTGGTACTCGGCCACGAGTCCCTGCTGCCATCCGACGACGATCGCCCCGATCCCGCCGACGACCAGGCCGATGAGGTAGCGGGCCTGGACCCCACCGATGAGGAACAGCACGGCCGTGCCCCAGATGAACACCAGGGAGGTGCCCAGGTCGGGTTGGAGGAACACCAGACCGGTCGGGACCAACGTCAACAGCAACGACAGGCCGACGTGGCCGATGTGCGGTGCGCCCTTGGACTCGTGCAGGAGCGCAGCGATCGTCACCAGGACCGACAGCTTCACCAGCTCCGAAGGTTGGAGCTGGAAGCCCCCGATGACGATCCAGCGCTGGGATCCGTTGATCTCGGTGCCCAGGGGCGTCAGCGTCAGGATCAGCAGGATCAGCCCGATGCCGTACAGCGCCGGGGCGTAGATGCGCACCTGCCGGTAGTCGATGATCGCCGCCAGGACCATGGCGATCACCCCGATCGCCAAGGCGATCAGCTGCCGGGTGACGTAGAAGGTGGTGGGCAGATCCTGCGACGACAGCGCCACGAGCTTGGCGCTGTAGATCGCGACCAGCCCGATGCCGGTGAGCGCGAGCGCGGTCAGGACCAGGACGGGATCGAGGTGCCGGACGGGTGAGTAGGTCGAGGTCCAGCGTGCCTGGACGCGGTCGCGCAGCATCCGCTGCTCGCGGTCCTGGCCGTAGCCGATCTCCATCGCTCACCTCCATCCTGCGGGTCATGCACCCGCCGGTCGCGGCGGTCGGGGTCGTGGCTTCGTCGCCCCGCACGGGGCGGGTGACCATCAGTGGTCAGTCGAGGATCTCCTCTCCGGCTTCGAACTCCGCGTCCTCGGCCGCGGTGATGCGGAAGTGGTGCTCGAGGATGTTGCGGACGATCGGCGCTGCGGTCTGCGACCCGCCGCCGCCCTGCTCGACGTTGACCACGACCACGATCTCCGGGTCGTCGGCGGGCGCGTAGGCGACGAACCACGAGTACGGCACACGGGGACCTGCCTCCGCGGTCCCGGTCTTGCCCGCCACCGGGATCTCCGCCAGCGGGAACCCGTCGAACGCGCTCTCGCCGGTGCCGCTGGCGTCCATCAGGACGGCCTCGAGGCCCTCACGCATCACGGCGAGCACCTGGTCGTCGAGCCCGAGGTCACCGAGCGCTTCCGGCTCGATCTCCTCGACGACCTCGCCGTCGGGCCCGACGATCCGGTCGCCGACGTGCGGCCGCATCAGGACACCGTCGTTCGCGATCGCCTGGTACGAGGCCGCCACCTGCAGCGGGGTCGACAGGACGTCGCCCTGGCCGATGGAGCTGTTGACGGCATCCCCGCCGCGCCAAGCGCCACCGAACTGGCAGTTGTCGGCGAGCAGTTCGCGCTCGACGGATCCTTCGGGGGCCGCCTCGGCCTGCTCGCACCAGCGGTCACGGTTGGCTTCCCAGTACGCCTGCCTCCAGGCGCGACCGGGCAGTCGCCCGTCGAGCTCGCCGGGCAGGTCCAGGTCCAGGGACCGACCGAACCCGAACCGTTCACCCACCTCGATCAGCGCTTCCTCCGGGTCGTCCTGCGCCTGCTCCTGCTGCCAGTTGTCGTACGCCAACGTGTAGAAGTAGGTGTCGCAGGAGCGCTTGAGCGCGTCGGACAGATCCATCGGCCCTTCGTTGACCCCACGGTTCCAGTTCCGGAACGTGACGCCACCGACCTCGAACTCCGCGTCGCAGTCGCGCGTGCCGCGGGGGCCGATCTGGCCGGCCTCGATCATGGCCGCGCCCGAGGCGGTCTTGAAGACCGAGCCCGGCGGGTACTCGCCCGCGATGGCCCGGTTGACCAGCGGCTGGTAGCTCTCGGGCTCGAACAGCAACTCCGCGTAGTCCTGGCTGAGACCGCCGAGGAACTCCCGCGGATCGTAGTCGGGGTAGGACGCCATGGACAGCACCGCACCGGTCCGGGCGTCCAACGCGACCGCCGACCCGGCGACCGACGGCAGGAAGCGCCCATCGTCGCGTTGGATGTCGCGGCTGGACTCGATGCCCTCCTCGAGCAGTCGCTCGGTCGCCTGCTGCAAGTCGAGGTCGATCGTGGTGATGAGGTCGTTGCCGGGGATCGGTGCCCGATCGGACTGCACGTCGAGGACGTTCTCGCGGGCGTTGACCACCAGCAGCCGTCGACCCGGGGTCCCTCGCAGCTCGCTCTCGTAGCTCTGCTCGAGCCCGGACCGGCCGACCAGATCGCCACCGAGGTAGTCGGTGAACTCGGGATCGAGCAGTTCCTCCTGGGAGATCTCACCGATGTAGCCGACGAGGTGGGAGGCGAGCGTCCCCTCCGGGTACTCGCGGACCGGCAGGGTCTCGGTCTCCACGCCGGTGAACAACTCCTGCTGCTCACGGACGGTGAAGACGACCTCCTGGGGCACGTCGGTCTCGATCGGTACCGGCCGGAACGGGCTCCGCCGCTGGCTGCCGAGGCGGTCGATCACCTCGTCGTGGTCGAGGTCGAGCAGCTCACCGAGTCGGGCGATGACCCGTTCCGCCTCCTCGTCGCGCGGTTCACCGGCGTCGTCGAGCAGGACCTGCCGATCGGCGCTGATCGCCAACGCGGGCCGGTTGCGGACCAGCTCCTCACCGTCCGCCGCGAGGATGGAACCGCGCGGCGCCTCGCTGACGACGGTCCGCAGCCGGTTGCTGTCGGCGAGTTCGACGTAGCGGTCGCCCGTGAGCACCTGGAGGAACCACAGCCGCGCGAAGAGCGCCAGGAACAGCGCGATCACCAGGACCGCGAGGAACGTCAGCCGCAGGACCGGGGACGCGTCCGATGAGGGGGAAGCCATGGGGTGGGTGTCGCTCCGTCCGAGCCGTCATGCTGACGGGGTCGCCGTCCCCCCGCCGAGGACCGAAGGGCTGGACCGCAAGGGGACGGTGGCCGACGCGCCGTCCCCCGCCGACGTCGTACGACGGTACCACCGGCCAGATGACGACCGGTCGGCGTTCGGCTCGGTCGGGCGCGGATTTCAGTCGCTGGCCGGCCCTCGCACCGGGAACCGGTCGGACAGCCGACGCAGCGCGGCGTAGGCGAGCGGCGCGAGGAGCATGTTGTAGAGCCCGACGGCGAGTGCTGCCCGGACGACCTGCTCGGCACTGGCCCGCTCGTCGGCCAGCAGCGACGCCATGATGCCGTAGCCGGCGGTCCCGACCGCCCCGGTGACGAACGCCAGGGCGAGCGGCGCGGACAGCGAGTCCGGGGCGAGGTAGGGCCGCGATACCCCCACGAGGTACCCGATGCCCGTGTGGATCAGCACCGACAGCCCGACGGGTGACTGCACGACGAGCAGGTCGGCGAGCAACCCGGAGATGATCCCGACCCGGGCACCCGACATCGGCCCGTCCTGCATGGCGATCGCCAGCACCACCAGCAGCAACAGATCGGGTCGGTAGCCGAGCAGCGTCAGGGCCGGGAACAGCGCGGTCTCGAGCACCGCCGCGGTCAGTAGCAGTAGACCGATGACCAGGGCACGGAGGATCACCCGTCGCCCTCGTCACCGTCATCGCCCTCGGCGTCATCCACATCGTCGCCATCGTCGCGATCGTCCGGCTCGGGGACCTCGAACGGGATGCCCTCGGTGTCCTCGAACGGCGGCAGGGGCTGCACCCCATCGGTCCGGACGACCGCGACGTGGTGCAGCCGGGAGAAGTCCACGAACGGGCTGACCTGCGCTTCCCGCGAGAGTCGCCCCGGTCCGTCGGTGACCTCACGCACCTCACCGATCGGGACGCCGGCGGGGAACACCCCGTCGTCGTAGCTCGACGTCACGATCTCGTCGCCGACCTCGACGTCACCCTCCGGGTCGAGCAACTGCAGCAGCATCGGGTCGCTCCCGCGCCCCTCGATCGTCCCGACCTCACCGGTGCGGTCGGTGCGCGCGGCACCGGCGAAGTTCGGGTCGATGGCCAACAGCACGCGTGAGGCGTTGGGCGAGGTCTGGATGATGCGACCCACCAAGCCATCACCGTCGATGACGGGCATCCCGCGGCCGACCCCGTCGTTGGTCCCGACGTCGATCGTGACGGTCCACTCGAAGCTCGATGGCGCCAACGCGACCACGCGTCCCGCGACCGTGTCGAGCTCGGTCCGGTCGGTCAGCTCCAGCAGCTCACGGAGCTCGCGGTTCTCGCGTTCGAGGTCGGCGCGCGTGGCGCTTCGCTCCTCAAGCGTGGCCACGCGGTCGCGGAGCTCCGCGTTCTCCGACCGCAGCCGGAACAGCTCGCCGATCCGATCACCCAGATCGCTGAACGGCGCGATCAGGGTTGCCACCCCTTCCTGGACCGGCCGCAGCACCGCGGCCGTCACCCCACGGGCACGGTCGAGGGGCCCGTCCTCTCCACCGCGGAAGTCGACGGTCACCAGTACGAGGGAGGCGAAGATGACCACCCCGAGCAGGATGCTCGCCCGCCTGCGTTGGAACACCGCTCACCTCACCTCGGCGTCTTCGGTCACCTCCGTCAGCCACACACCTGGCGACCCGTCGGCGCCTGGTCGACCGGGGTGACCGACGACCTCAGGTCCGCGAGGACGAGACGAGCACCTTCTTCAGCGTCTCGAACTCCTCCAGGCACTTGCCCGACCCGACGGCCACCGACGACAGCGGGTTCTCCGTGATGTGGATGGGCATCCCGCTCTCGTGCTTGAGCCGCTCGTCGAGACCCTTGAGCATGCCACCACCACCGGTGAGGACGATCCCCTTGTCCATGATGTCCGCCGCGAGCTCCGGTGGGGTCTTGTCGAGCGTGCTGGTGACCGCGTCGATGATCGCGTTGACCGGTTCCTCGATGGCGCGGCGGATCTCGTCGGCGGAGACGATGATCGTCTTCGGCAGGCCGGAAACCAGGTCACGACCGCGGATCTCCGCGTGCGGCTCATCCTGCAGCGGGAAGGCGCTACCGACCGCCATCTTGATCTCCTCGGCGGTGCGCTCGCCGAGCATCAGCGAGTACTCCTTCTTGATGTAGGAGATGATCGACTCGTCGAGTTCGTCACCGCCGATGCGGATCGACTGGGAGGTGACGATGCCCCCCAGGGAGATCACGGCGACCTCGGTGGTGCCACCGCCGATGTCGACGACCATGTTGCCGGCGGGCTCGTGGACGGGCAGCCCCGAGCCGATCGCGGCGGCCATCGGCTCCTCGATGATGTACGCGGCACGGGCGCCGGCCTGGATCGAGGCTTCCTCGACGGCGCGCTGCTCGACACCGGTGATCCCCGACGGGACGCACACCACCACGCGCGGCTTCGCCAGGAACCGGCGCTTGTGCACTGCCTGGATGAAGTACCGCAGCATCTTCTCGGTGACGTCGAAGTCCGCGATGACGCCGTCCTTGAGCGGCCGGATCGCCATGATGTGCCCCGGCGTGCGCCCGATCATCCGCTTGGCTTCGGATCCGACCGCGAGGATCGCCCCGTTCTTGGTGTTGATGGCGACCACCGACGGCTCGTTGAGCACGATGCCACGCCCGCGGACGTAGACGAGGGTGTTCGCGGTACCCAGGTCCACGGCCATGTCGCGACCGAGGAACTGCAGGGAGTTGCCGATGTTCGCCGCCACGTGGGACCTGCCGGATCGATGTGGACACCAACGCACAGCGCGCCACCGGGAGGCCGGCCGACCGGGCGGAGGAGCGCCGGGTTCGGACGCCAGCACCAGGTACTGGGCGGGGACCCCCGTGGCTGCGCCGATCACCCCACGATACCAGCGCCGGTCCGATGGCGCGCTGCGCGTCGCCCCCGCCGGACGGCCCCGGTCCCTGCCGGTGCCCTCGGTGCGTCCTGCCTGGTTGACGCGGTCCCCCCACTCGCAGAAGCTTCCCGACGGGGCGACGACGACGTGGGCGACGGTTCGGGAGGGACCGACCGATGAAGGAGCAGAGGACGATCCGGTGCTGGTCGGCGAACCCGGCCGGGCGGGCCACGGAGGTCGCGACATCGCAAGGATGACCTCCCGGCGATCACACCGCGCCGCGACGCGCCAGGCTGACCCAGCGATCGCCGCCGACGACCAGGTGGTCGAGGACCTCGACGCCGACCAGTTCACCGGCGCGGACGAGCCGACGCGTGACCAGTTCGTCGTCGCGGGACGGTTCGGGATCACCGGACGGGTGGTTGTGGCCGAGCACCAATGCCGCGGCGTTGGCCAGCAACGCGTCGCGGAACACCTCCCGAGGCGACATGAACGTGTGATCCAGGCTGCCCACGCTCACGGTCACCAGCTCCAGCAGGCGGTGCTTGGTGTCGAGCAGGCCCGCGACGCACCGTTCGCGGTCAGCGCCGCTCAACAGCGGGACCAGCAGCGTCGCGGCCGCTTCCGGGCTGACCACCTCCGGCCGCGTCGCCGCCGCGTCCGGATGGAACCGGCGACCACACGCGCCGGGGCAGCCATCGACCGTGATCTGCCCCGAGGTCGCTCCGCGCGACCACGCCGCGCCCTCCGTCGACGCGGGCAGGATCGGTGGGGTCGCGGTCACGGGCGTTCCTCCAGGTCGGCTGGTGCCAGCCTGCCCGCCGACGCGACCCGTCCAACAACCGATCCCCGCGGGGCTGTGGACGGATGCCGGCCGCGGGGTCAAGCTGAGCACGCTCCGGCCGATGGACCGGTGGAGGGACGACCGGACGGGATGCAGCCGACGAGGACCGGCGGGGGGTGATGGGCAGGTGAGTCCGGCACCCCCGGAGCTACCACTGCCGCGCCCGCTGCAGCAGTGGATCGGCGACGCGTTGGCCCGATGGAAACGCGACCATGGGCCGGTCGAGGACCTGGCGGTGCGGTTGCTCGCCGACGCGATCGCCGACGGCGGCTGCCAGGCGGTGTACCAACCGATCGTCGAACTGCCGTCGTGGCGTCCGGTCGCGGTCGAGACCCTGGTCCGGCTCGAGGACATCGACCATCCCGCGCTCGCCGACGCGGGTGGCATCATCGAGGTCGCCGAACGCAGCCGGCTGATCGATCCGCTCGGGGTCGCGATGCTGGCGGGCGCATGCGCCCAGCTCGCGACCTGGCGGCGCCAACCGACCCTCGGCCAGCTCGGGGTCCACGTCAACGTCTCCCCGCTCCAGCTACGGGACGAGACCTTCGTCCACGCGGTGGAGCGGACCCTGGACATCACCGGCCTGGTGCCGGAATCGCTGACCCTGGAGGTCACCGAGACGGCGGCCTTCGACCCGGACGGGTTGGCGGAGGCCACCCTGTCCACCTTGGCGCTGCTCGGCGTCCGGATCGCCATCGACGACTTCGGCACCGGGTTCGCCTCGCTCGACCTGTTGGCAGCCACGCCGGCCCGGTCGATCAAGCTCGACCGCTCCTTCGTCGCCTCGCTCGGCGACGTCGACGAGACCCCACGCGGCCGGGCGTTGGTCGTCCAAGCCGCGATCGGCCTCGGCCGCACCCTCGGGCTCCGCGTCGTCGGCGAGGGCGTGGAGACGCCCGCCCAGGCCCGCACGCTGGCCGCGTGGGGCTGCGGGTACGGCCAGGGGTACCTCTTCGCCAAACCGGCTCGCGCCCACGAGCTCCAGCTCACCTGCGAGCAGACGACACCGTGGCGCGAGCCGGGCCCACCCGACCGCGGGCTGTCGCCGAAGGCGACGGACCTGGCCCTGGCGATCGCCCTGGTCCTCGGTACCTCCGCACCGGAACCCGGCACCCTCCGCGCCGATGCGCAGGAGCTGGCGTTGGTGCTGGCCGAGGCCATGGGCTTCGAACGGCGCACCGCCGACATCACCGCCGTGCTCGCCGCGATCGCGGACGCACCCCAGCGCCTGTCCGAGCTCGTCAGTACGCGTTCACCGGTCGCATCCGAGCTGATCGCGGCGCTCAACGCGCGGCCACGGATCACCCCCGACGCCTCCCCCGGAGCGCTCGCAGGCGCCGCCCGGCAGCTCGCGCTCACCTGCCGCGACGGTAACGATCCGATCCGTGCGCTCGCCCACCTGCACGGCGCCGACCACCCCGACCTGGCCGCGCGCGTCCGGGCCTGGGCGGACCGTCAGGAACCGAGCCCCCCGCCGGTCAGCCAGCTACGCGCGCTCGATCGGCGCCTGCGCTCCCGCGACGACGCCACTCGACGGCTCCGGTCGCTCTCCGCGCTGACGCAGGCCATCAGCAGCACCGGGTCGTTGGAGGACCTGCTCGACGTCATGGCCGACGAAGCGCTGTCGACGCTGGGTGCGTCATCGCTGACGATCTCCCGGCTCGAGCGTGAACATCAGCGGATGCGTGTCCTCGTCAACGTCGGCGACATCGGTCCGGACGAGGAGCGGCGCCCGACCGAGGTCACCTTCCCGCTGAGCACCTACCCGGTCAGCACCGCCCACATGCTCGACCGTTCGGTCACCATCGCGCTGGCCGATGCGGAACCGACGTCCGCAGAAGCACGGTGGCTGCTCCAGCGCGACAAGGGGTCCGGCATCGCCGCGCCGATCATCGTGGATGGCGCCCCATGGGGACAGCTGGTCGCCACGACGGCCAGCGACGCGCCACCGTTCACCTCGGCGGACTCCCCGTTCGCGAGCGCGATCGCCAACGTCATCAGCCTGGCGGTCCAACGGACCCGCACCTCCGTGCCCGCCGGCCGCGAGCTCGAGGATCCACTGACCGGCCTGGCGAACCGGCGAGCGTTGGAAGCGCACCTGCGGACGCGGCTGACGGACGGGGCGAGGGGGACGCCCACGGGCCTGCTCCTGCTCGACGTCGACGGCCTCCAACGCATCAACCAACGCTACGGGCAGGCGACCGGCGACCAGACGCTGGTCCGGGTCGCCAACGTGCTCGTCCGCGCGACCTTGTCGTTGCCGCAGTCGTTCGTCGGCCGTCTCTCGGGCGACGTGTTCGCCGTCGCCCTCGAAGCTCGATCCGCGGAGGTCGAGGACCTGGTCGACCGGGTCCGGGTGAGGCTCGCGGACGGGCCGGCTCCTCAGCCACAGCTGGTAGCCGGCTACGCGATCGTCCGCCCGGACCAGATGCCGGTCGGCGAACTGGTGCGGCGCGCTGACGCCGCCCAGTTGCTGGCGAAACGCACCGGGGCTCCGCTCGTCGCGGTCGGACCCGACAGCGACATCCCCTCGCGCGTGCTCACCACCGAGGGTCACGACCCGTCCGGCGACCAGCCACCCCCGGATGACCAGCTCCCCGACGGCGATCGACCACCGCGAGGGGCTGGGGCACCGATCGACGACGCGGCCGGGGCGGCCCCGACGGTCACGCATGCAGCGCTCCGACGCTGGGCCTCGGCTGCCTCGGACCCTCGCCCCAGTGCGCGACTCGCCGCGATCGGCGATGCGGCGGCCGGCCTCTTCGAGCTCAACTGCTACGTGATCTCCCGGCTGCCCGTCGGCTCGCGGACGCTGTACACCCACGAGGTCCACACTCGGCGCCGACAGATCAACCCCGCCGTGTCCATCCCGACCAACGACGACCGGTACGACATCGACGACTACCCGGCGACCCGTGACGCCTTCGAGCACGGGCACGGCTTCGCCGTCGACATCGACGACCCGACCGCGGACGAGCACGAACGGCAGCTCCTCGCCGAGCTGGGGCAGCGGTACGTGCTCGGGCTCACCGAACCGGATACCGACGACGGCGACGGCTGGCTCCTGGAGCTCTACGGTGACGACCGCAGCCACCCGATGGCGATAGCGACCCCGCTCGTGGAGGCCCTGGCGTCACGCGCGCTGGAACGCGACGTCCGGTTCCGGCCACCCGGCACCACCTGACACCGCGACGTCGAGGTGGTGCCGAGGGCCCGTAGCGCGAGGACGACCGGGTCAGGCGTCGTCCGGGAAGAACAGCCCGAGCTCGCGCTTGGCCGACTCCGGCGCATCCGACCCATGGACGAGGTTCTCACCGATCTCCGTCGCGAAGTCACCGCGGATCGATCCGGGGGTGGCTTCGAGCGGGTTGGTGGCACCCATCACCGCACGCATGCCAGCGATGGCGCCCTCACCGGCGACCCGCATCGCCACCAGGGGCCCGGAGGTGATGAAATCGACGAGATCACCGAAGAAGGGCTTCTCGCGGTGCTCGCCGTAGTGCTCCTCCGCGGTCTCGCGCGGGAGCTCCATCATGCGCAGCGCCTCGATCGTGTAGCCCTTGCGCTCGATCCGGGAGATGACCTCCCCGATGAGACCGCGGGCGACGCCGTCGGGCTTGACGAGGATCAGGGTCTGCTCGGTAGCCACGGAGGGTCCCTTCCAGGTGGTGGATGGTGGGCGACCGCGTCGTCGCGGTCGTGTCAGCGGCGCAGCCTGCCCGCCCCGCCGCAGGGCGGCAAACCGGCGGTCCCGCTGCACGGCGACCGGAAGGCGGCCGCACGGCGGTCCGGCGGCGTCCGCGATCAGTCGTCGGGGTCGTGTCGAGGCCGCTCGTCCTGCGCATCCAGCAGCTCGTCGATCGCCTCGCGGAACTCGTCCTCGTCCTGAAGCAGCGTCGCGAGCGCGTCGGCATCCTCGTCGTCGAAGGCGGGCGGCTCGTCCTCGGGGGCGAGCACGACCTCCTCCGGGTCGTCATCGGTCAGCGGGAGGTACCGCTCGCGTGCCGCCCCCGCCGTGGTCAGCGAACCGACGACCAGCACCCCGTCGCCCTCGCGAGCAACGGTCTCGGCCAGGCCCAGCGCGGTCGTGAGGTCCACGGCCGACTCGATGACCACGCCCAGCTCACCCCAGACCGCCAGGGCCGCGGCCTGCATCTGCTCCAGCGACGCGGCTCGTGGCGACGGTGCACGGGTGACCACCACATGGGTGGCGAGCTCCCGGAACGGGAGCAGGATGCCCTCGACGTCCTTGCCCTCCAGACACGCAGCGACCACCACCAGCTCTCGGAAGCCGAACGCCTCGTCGACACCGGCGGCCGCTGCCCGCGCCCCGTGCGGGTTGTGAGCACCGTCGAGCACGACGGTCGGGTCGCGGTGGACCACCTCGAGACGGCCCGGCACCTGGACCGCTCCCAGGCCGTGTCGCACCACCTCGTCGTCCATCGCGTGGAAGGACGCGTCGGTCAGCGCAGCGAACGCGCCGAGGGCGAGCGCGGCGTTGTCGGCCTGGTGGGCGCCGTACAACGGCAGGAGCACGTCGTCGACGACGCGGTCACCGACCCGCAACGAGACCAGTTGCCCACCGACGGCGACGGCGCGGCTGGTGACCTCGAGGTCCTCCCCCAGCCACCACGACGTGGCGCCAGCTTCCGCGACCGCGCCCTCGATGATCGCGGCCACCTCCGGGGTCTGGCGCGCGCTGATCACCTGCGCCCCCGGCTTGATGATGCCGACCTTCTCGCGTGCCGCGGCCTCGGGGGTCGCCCCGAGCTCCGGGTGGTCGGTGTCGATCACGTTCAACACGGCGACGTCGCCGCGCAGCAGGTTGGTCGCGTCCCAGGAGCCTCCCATCCCCACCTCGAACACCCCGACGTCGACCGGCGCATCGGCGAACCACCAGCCGGCCATCGCGGTGAGCAGCTCGAAGTAGGTCACCGTGTCGGCATCGGCGCCGCTCCGTTCACGCGCGCGTGCGTCCACCAGGTCCGCCAACGGAGCCACCTCGTCGTACACCTCGGCGAAGCGGGCGGGACCGATCGGGCGACCGGCGAGGCTGAGGCGCTCGCGCACGCTCTGCAGGTCGGGCGAGGTGTAGGTGCCGGCGGTGATGCCTGCGGCCGAGCACAACGCGGCCACCAGCCGTACCACCGACCCCTTGCCGTTGGTCCCGGTGACGTGCACCGACGGGTAGGCCCGCTGCGGATCACCGAGCAGCTCGGACAGCTCGGTGATGCGGCTCAGGTCCGGGATCATCCGTCCGAGCCCGCGCGCCATGAGCGCCTCGTGGGCGCGGCGGAACTGCGGGTGGTCGTCTGGCGGCACGATGGGCAACCTCGAGGTCGGCGCCCCCGCGAGGCTAGCCACCGATGGCGACGGGTTTGCGTGGCCAGGAGGGCGGTTCAGCCAGCCGCGCGACCGCGTTCGACCCGTTGGGCAGGGCGCGTCAGGCGTCCGCGTAGGCGGCGCGGCGCGCCTGCCGGGCGCTGCGCTTCTCCTCGAATCGGGTGGCCTTGGTGTCGAGCGCGTCGAGGAACTCGGCGAGCTCCTCGCGGCGAGCCTCCGCATGCTCGTCGAGGCCCTCCTGCTCGAAGATCCTCCAGTGGCGCAGCAGCGGCCAGACGATCTCGTCGTGGTGGATCCGCAGGTCGTAGATGCCGGCGTTGGCGATCTGGGCCGACTTGGTGAGGAACTGCTTCATGCCTGCTCCAGGCATCTCGAAGCCGATGATCTCGTCGACGACCGCCTCGACCGCGGCGGAGGGGTCGACGTGCATGGCCGCCTGCAACATGTCGCGGTAGAACCGCATGTGCAGGTTCTCGTCCTTGGAGATCCTGGCCATGATCCGGTCGGCGACCGGGTCCTGCGAGTACCGGCCGGTGTTGCGGTGGCTGACCCGCGTCGCCAACTCCTGGAACGCCACGTAGGCCATGCCGTTGAGGGTGCCCTTGTTGTCGTGGTCGTAGCCGGTCTGCACCTGCGCCATGCGGGCGCGTTCCATCTCGTAGGGATTCATCGCGCGGGTGACGACGAGGTAGTCGCGCAGGACGATCGAGTGCCGACCCTCCTCCGCGGTCCAGCGGTGCACCCAGTTGATCCACGCGCCGTCGCCGTACCCGAACATGTCGTGGATCTCGCGGTGGTAGGACGGCAGGTTGTCCTCGGTGAGCAGGTTCACCTCGAACGCGACCTGGGCGACCCCCTCGAGCCGGGCCTGGTCCGGGGTCCACGGGTCGGTGTCGAAGTCCCGTCCCATCGAGTACGGGATGTAGTCGTGGGGGAACCACTCGTCCGCGATGCTCTCGTGCCGTCGGAGCTGCTGCTCCGCGACGGGTTCGAGCTCCGCGAGCAGCTCACGGTCGGTCAGGCGGGTGGCGGACATGGTGCTCCCAGGGTCGTGCTCCAACAGGTCGGTGGCCGCGACGTGCACTGCAGCCACGGACGCAACAACCTACGCTACCGTAACTTACGGCCGCTGACCACCCCGGTCGACGCGGAACCGAGCCACGCGCCGACCGGCGGCTCAGGCTTCGATGGCTGACAGGGCGTCGATCCGCTCGCGCAGCTGCGAGACGGTGCTCTCGAGCTCGCCTCGCTTGTCCCGCTCCCGCTGGACGACCTCCGCCGGGGCCCGCTCCACGAACGACTCGTTGGCGAGCTTGCCGTCGATCCGGTCGAGGTCGGCGTCCGCCTTCTCCAGCTCCTTACGCAACCGGGCCAGTTCGGCGTTCACGTCGATCAGCCCGGCGAGGTCCACCTGCGCCTGCCCCGCCACGAACTGGATCGTCGAGGTACCCGGCCGTTCCTCGATCGCCTCCACGGCCGTCAGCCCGCCGAGGCCGGCCAACGAACAGATGACGGACGCGTGCGCGTCGAGCAGCGCCCGTTCGTCGCTGGCGACGACCAGCTCGAACCGTGCCTTCGGCGGGATGGAGTTCTGCGACCGGAAACGGTTGATCTCGGTGACCAGGCTCTGGATCACCCCGAAGTCGGCCTCGGCCTGCTCGTCGGCGAGCTCCGGCCGAGCGTCCGGCCACGCGGCGACCATCAGCGAGTCGCGGCCCCCGTCCGAACCGGTCAGCGCCCGCCAGAGGGTCTCGGTGACGAACGGCATCATCGGATGCGCGAGCCGCAGCACCTCGTCGAGCAGCACGGCCAGGACCCGTCGTGCCACCTCGGCGGCTTCCGGGTCGTCGCCGTAGATCCGGACCTTCAGGGCCTCGAGGTACCAGTCGGCCAGTTCGTCCCAGACGAAGTGGTAGAGCCCACTCGCGACCACCGACCAGTCGTAGCGTCCGTACGCGGCATCGACCTCCGCGTGCATCGCCTGGAGGCGGGAGAGGATCCAGCGGTCCTCGAGGGTGAGTTGCTCGGTCGGTGGCAGCTCACCCGGGCGGGTGCCGTCGAGGTTGCTGAGCGCGAAGCGCCCGGCGTTCCAGATCTTGTTGGTGAAGCGCTTGGCGCCCTCGACCCACTCCTCCGCGAGCGGCACGTCCGTGCCTGGTGCAGCCGAACGCAGCAGCGAGAACCGGGTCGCGTCCGCGCCGTACCTGTCGACCAGGTCCAGGGGGTCGATGACGTTGCCGAACGACTTGGACATCTTCTTGCCGTGCTCGTCACGGACCAGACCGTGGTTGTACACGACGTAGAACGGCACGTCGTCGGTGAACCACAGCCCGATCATGAGCATGCGGCTGACCCAGAACGTGTTGATGTCGTAGCCGGTGACCAGCGTGGAGGTCGGGTACCAGGTGCGCAGCTCCGGGGTGTCGCTGTGCGGCCCCTCCCAGCCGAGCGTGGAGAACGGCCACAGCTGGCTGGAGAACCACGTGTCGAGCACGTCCTCATCCTGGACCCAACCGTCGCGGTCGAGGTCCTCGCGCGAGACCTCGATCTGCCCGTCCGGTCCGTACCAGGCCGGGATGCGGTGGCCCCACCAGATCTGCCGCGAGATGCACCAGTCGTGGAGGTTGTCCAGCCAGTCGAGGAAGCTCTTGGTCTGCGACTCCGGCACGAACCGGGTCCGCCCCTCACGGACCGCCTGCGCCGCCCTGTCCGCCAGGGGGCGCATCGACACGAACCACTGCAGGCTCAGCCGCGGCTCGACCGGCGTGTCACACCGGGAGCAGTGTCCGACCGAGTGACGGTGGGTCTCGACCTCGACGAGCAGGCCGGCATCGTCGAGCGCCGCCTTGACCTCGCGTCGTGCGTCGAACCGGTCGAGGGCGGCGAACCGCTCCCCCACCACCTCGGTGGTGACGGCGTGATCGTCCAGGATGTCGATGACGTCGAGGTCGTGGCGGAGCCCGATCTCGTGGTCGTTCGGGTCGTGCCCGGGCGTGATCTTCACCGCACCGGACCCGAACTCCGGGTCGACGTAGTCGTCGGCGATGACCTGGAAGGTTCGGTCCTGGAACGGGTGACGGACCTCGCGGCCGACGGTGCCGCGGTAACGCTCGTCGTCGGGGTGCACCGCGATGGCGGTGTCGCCCAGCATCGTCTCCGCCCGGGTGGTGGCGACCTGGACGCCGCCGGGCGACCCGTCCGCCCACGGGTAGGTGAACTCGACCAGCTCCCCGTCGACGTCCGCGTGCTCCACCTCGATGTCCGACAGGGCGGTCTGGCAACGCGGGCACCAGTTGATCAACCGGTTGCCGCGGTAGATCAGCCCCTGCTCGTAGAGGGAGACGAACACCTCGCGGACCGCGTTGGACCGGGGGCCGTCGAAGGTGAAGACCTCGCGTTCCCAGTCGGCGGAGGCACCGAGCTTGCGCAGCTGGCGCAGGATGGTGCCGCCAGACTCCTCCTTGAACGCCCACACGCGGTCGAGGAAGGCCTGGCGGCCGAGCGCGTGACGGTCGGTGCCTTCAGCGGCGAGCTGCTTCTCCACCACGTTCTGGGTCGCGATGCCGGCGTGGTCGGTCCCCGGGATCCACACCGCGTTCTTGCCGAGCATGCGTTCGCGGCGGATGATCACGTCCTGGATCGTGTTGTCCAGCGCGTGGCCGACATGCAGCGACCCGGTGACGTTCGGCGGCGGGATGACGATGGAGAACGGCTCGCCGTCATCGTCGGGCTCGGCGTGGAACAGTCCGGCGGCCTCCCAGCCCGCGTACAGGTCGGGTTCGACCGTCGCGGGGTCGTAGGCCTTCGGCAGGTCGCTCATCGTCAGGTCCAGTGGCAGGGACACGGTCGCAGGGCCAGGTCGCGCCGAGCGTAGCCAGCGGGCGAAGCGCCCCGATGACGCGCCTCACGCGGGTCGGGGGCACGCGGGTCGGGGCACGCGGGTCGGGCTCACTGGTCCTCGGGCGCACGACCCTGCCACACCGCATCGACGGCCTCCACGTCCTCGACCCACACGCGAGGGGCGTCCGCGCCGTGCCCTTGGTCATCGACCGGGATGAACAGCAGCCGGTCCGCGGAGTCGATGGCGGCGACGCCGTGGCCGTCCGGGGCGTACTCCCCCCACCGCAGGTCGTAGGACGGGCGGGCCGGGATGTCGGCGACCTGGACGTCCGAGCTGCGGCGGTCCTCGATGCGCAGCACGTCGTCGTCGTCGAGGTGGCGACCGACGACCTCGTCCCCGGAGCCGCGCTGCATCGGCTCATCGAGCTCCTCGGTCTCGCGATCACCGGTGTCCGGGTCCACGATCACCAGGTCCGTCCCGTCGGTCACGAACTCCTGGACCAGCACGCCTCGGTCGTCCCAGCCGACCACCCTCCCGCGGAGCTCGCAGGTCAGCTCCGAGGAGCTGCCGTCCGGGCGGGCGACGTGCACGCAGGTCCCCCGGTCGTCTCCGTCGGTCCACGCGACCCCGGCCTCGGGCGCGACCTCGCCGCCAGACTCGAGGGGCGGAAGCTCGGGTGGCCGCTCCACGCCCCACAGCACCACGGCACCGACGGTCAGCACGACCACCACGGCGGCCGCGATGAGCGACCCGCGCCGGGCCGGGTCGGACCGCGGTGGCCGGGTCCCCGGGGAGGTGGGTGGCGGTGCGCCGCTCATCGGCGGGTCCCCTCCGACCGGTGCGGCAAACCTCGATCATCGGCTCCGGCCACCTCGTCGGATCCGGGCGCCGTCTCGTCCGCACCGCTCGGCGATGGGCCACCTGATGGCGGCGACGTCGTTCCCGGGCCGCCGAGTTCGTGTCGCGCCCGGCCCAGGCCGATCGCCAGCAGGACCAGCAGCAGTCCGATCACCAGGAGCGTGGCTGGCGCACCGATCGCGTCGCCGAACAGCTCGAAGGCCAGCTGCGGGACCATCACGAACAGCCCGAGGCTGCCGACGACCAGGGCCAGGGTCCGGCCGTCGACGATCGCTAGCGCCACCAGACCGGCGCCGGTGAGGATGCCGAGGCTCAGCAGCGCGACCGGCGCATCGAAGGTGCCGGCCTGCAGGGCGATCAACGCCCCCGCGCCGCCGAGCGCGATGGCGACACCGGTCGGCCGGATGGCCCCGCCACGGCCGAGCAGTGCCCAGGCGACGGCGACCGACCAGGCCAGCAGGGAGAACCAGGCCCGATCCGGGGTCAGCTGCGGCAGCGACAGTGCACCGACCGCCACCGTGACGATCGACGCGAGGCCGACCAGTTGGAGCGCGATCCCCGGGCGGAGGAGCAACGCTGGCAGCGTCACCACCGCACCGGCGATCCCGACCGCGAGCAGGATCCCGGCCTGGTCGAGGTCAGCGACGTCAGCGGCGACGATCCCCGCGAACCACCCGGCGCTCACCCCCGCCGCGGCGAGCAGGACGCCGCCCAGACGCCGCGTGGCCGTGGCCTCACCCCGTGCGGCGACGACACCTGCTCCGCCCGCGACGACCGTCAGCAGCGCCACGAGCGCGAGCTGCCCCCCGAGCGTGAACCGGGACCAGGCGTCAGCGGTGAGCAGGCCGACGGCGCCGACCGCCAGCGCCGCGCCCACGTACCCGATGGCCTCGACCAGGCTGCTGCGCCGGTCGCCGGTGCCCTGCACCCGCTCGTGCTCGGCGATGGCCGCGACCTGATCCTCACGGATCAGTCCCGCAGCACGCCAGCGTTCGAGGTCGTCGTGCAGCGCCACGGATCCTCCTGACGAGAAGGTGGCCGAAGCCGTCGCCGCCGTTGTTCCGTGGTGGTCAGGCGTCAGCTGTTCCGTGGTGGTCAGGCGTCAGCCTGCCGCGTCGTACGCGGCCGCGATACCGCCGGCATCCAACCTTCGACCCCGTCCGTCATCCGTCCCGATCGAGCGTGGGCACCCACGATCACATCGCCATCTATCTGCACACACATCCGGCGCGGCGGCGCCGCTCGAGGGGTCAGGCGCCGGCACGGCAAGGGGGTCAGCTTCCCGCTGGGCGGAGCACGCTGCCG
>SKJX01000069.1 GCA_007121785.1 Nitriliruptoraceae bacterium | reverse complement strand
GTGACCCGGGCGGCCGCCAGGTGCTGGCCACCACGGTGCGTGGGCTGGTCCGCCACCGCAGCATCTACCTCGTCCCGCGTGACGACGGCGAACTGCTCGTCGGTGCCTCGCAGGAGGAGCGCGGCTTCGACACGTCGGTCCTGGCCGGCGCCACCCGCGAACTGCTCGACGACGCGACCCGGATCGTGCCCGGCGTGGATGAACTCGAACTGACCGAGACGATCGCGGGGCTGCGTCCGACCACGCCGGACAACGCTCCGGTGATCGGCCACGCCTCGCTGGAGGGGCTGCTGCTCGCGACGGGCCACCACCGCAACGGTGTGCTGCTGACCGCGATCACCGCCGACGCCGTCGCCACCCTGGCCACCGGTGGCGAACCCGAACCGGTCCTGGCGGTGGCCTCCCCCGACCGATCAGCCCTCCGAGCTCGCGGGGAGCGACCCGACCGCCCACACTCGGGACTCGACGTGCTGGTCGCCGACAACCGCGGGACCGGAGGTGGCACATGAGGATCGAGGTCAACGGACAGCCCCGCGAGCTCGACGGCCCCACCACGCTCGGCGCCGTGGTCGACGGCGAGGTGGCCGACCGCCGCGGCGTCGCCGTCGCGGTCGATGGCGAGGTCGCCGCCCGCGACCGCTGGGACGAGCTGACCCTGACCGACGGTGCCCGCGTGGAGATCGTCGGCGCCGTCCAGGGCGGCTGACCCGCAGCGTCCGCACCGAGCAGGAGCCAGGACCATGGACGCACCACTGACGATCGGAGGCACCGAGCTGGGCTCCCGGCTGGTGCTGGGCACCGGCGGTGCGTCCAGCCTCGACGTCCTGTCGCGCGCGATCGAGGCATCGGGCACCGAGGTGGTGACGGTGGCGCTGCGACGGGTGACCGACACCGGCCCCGGGTCGCTGCTCGACGTGATCGAGCGGACGGGCGTACGGGTGCTGCCCAACACCGCCGGGTGCTACACCGCCCGCGAGGCGGTGCAGGTCGCCAAGCTCGGACGTGACGCCTTTGAGACCGACTGGGTCAAGCTCGAGGTGATCGGCGACGAACGGACGCTGCTGCCCGACGCGACCGAGCTGCTCGACGCCGCCGAGCAGCTCGTCGACGACGGGTTCACGGTCTGGGCCTACACCAACGACGACCCGATCCTGGCGACCCGCCTGGCGCAGGTCGGCTGCGCGACGGTGATGCCGCTGGGCTCGCCGATCGGCTCAGGGATGGGGATCCTCAACCCCTACAACCTGTCGATCATCCGTGAACAGGTCGAGGTGCCCGTGATCCTCGACGCCGGTATCGGCACCGCCTCCGATGCGACCCTGGCGATGGAGCTCGGTTGCGACGGAGTGCTGCTGGCCTCCGCGGTGACGCGGGCTCGCGATCCGGCGGCCATGGCCCAGGCGATGCGCGCGGCGGTCGAGGCGGGCTGGCTCGCCCGACGCGCCGGCCGCATCCCGCGTCGTTCCTACGCGCAGGCGTCCACGACCGGCGAGGGCCGCCCGGACCTGCTCGGTCTCACCGACCCCGATCCGTCGTGAGCGAACCGGCGGGTCCGTCGTCGGTGGGACGGTCCCCGGTCCCGCCGACGCTGGTGGTGATCACCGATCGCCACGCGGCCGCACGGGCCGGCCGGTGCGTGCCACAGGTGGTCGCTGCCGCGCTGGACGCCGGCGCCCCCGCCATCCTCCTGCGGGACAAGGACCTGCCGGCTGCGGCCCGCCGGTCGCTCGGCGCGGAGCTCGCCTCGCTGGTCGATGACGCCGGGGCCCGGCTGCTCGTGTCCTCCGACGTTCGTCTCGCCCGCGAACTTGGCGCCGCTGGGGTCCACCTGGCCGCGGACGATCCGCCCTGCCCGGCTCCGGTCGGGTTGCTCGGCCGTTCGTGCCACGACCGCGACGAGGTGGCCGCCGCCCGCGCGGAAGGTGCCTCGTACGCGTTCGTGTCGCCGGTGGCGGCGTCCGGTTCCAAGCCCGGGTACGGGCCGGTGCTGGGCCCGGCCGGCGTCCGCGAACTCGTCGACGCTGCCGGTGACTTGCCGCTGCTGGCGCTCGGTGGCGTGACCCCGGTCAACGCCGCCCGGTGGCGCGAGGCCGGTGTGCATGGCCTGGCGGTCATGGGTGGGGTGATGGGGGCGGTCGACCCGATGGCGATGGTCAGGACGCTGCTCGACACGTGGGCGGCCGGCTCCGAACCTTGCGACCGCTGACCGACCAGACTTCCCGGGGGCCTCACCGGGGGCGGACTAGCCTCACCCCCGGGACCTGGCCCGCACAACCAGGGAGCGGGGGGGCGATGACGAGCAATGCGGTACGGGACGACGTTGGACGACCGACGGTCAAGAGCACACCAGCGGACCTGATCGACGATCTGGGGAGCCACAAGGCCGATCGGGTCACGTTGACCTACCTGCTGGTCGCCGGCGGTTGGATCCTCGTGAGCGGCCCTGCGGTGGACTGGATCGCTCGACGCACGACCATCTCGCTGCTGACCTTCGAACTGGTCAAGGGACTGGCGTTCGTCGTGGTCACCGCTCTGGTCCTGCGGTTCGTCCTCCGCCGGTGGGTCCGTCGGGTCGAGTCGGCGGCCATGGCCGAGCGCGATGCCGCCGCGCAGCTCCGACAAGCCGGGCAGGAGCGGACGGCGTTCCTCAACGGGGTGTCCCACGAACTTCGGACCCCGCTGACCGCCATCGTCGGCTACAGCCACACCCTCGACCGGGCGGCGAGGGGCGGCCAGGCCCTCGACACCTCGGATCTGACCGACCGGCTCGTCGCCAACGCCACCCGGCTGGAGTGGCTCGTGCTGGACCTGCTGGAGACCAGCAAACTGCGCGACGGCGTCAGCCAGACGCGGTTCCGGCGCGTCGAGCTCTCCGAGCTGCTCACCCGCATCGCTGACTCCACCGACTTCGCCGGACGCCGGGTCGAACTGACCGGGGACCCGGTCGAGGTCGACGTGGACGTACCGAAGCTCGAACGCTGCCTGCAGTTGCTGTTCAGCAACTGCATCCGCCACACCCCCGACTCCAGCGAGGTCACGGTCGCTTGGTACCCGGACGGGGACCACCTGAAGCTCACCATCGACGACGACGGGCCCGGTCTGCCCGAACAGGTGAGCGAGCAGGTGTTCGCCCCGTTCGTCCAGGGCGATCAGGCCACCCAGGCACCCTCCCCCGGGATCGGGGTCGGGTTGACGCTGGTCGAGCAGTACGTCCGCCTGCACGACGGCGAGGTCTCCGCGTGCACCCGCCCGAGCGGAGGGACGCGCGTGCAGCTGCGACTTCCTCGACGTCAGCCGAACTGATCCGACGCGCGACCGTCCGTCGGCTGCACTGGCGTGGGCGTCCACGGACACAGGATCGAGGTCGGGGATTCCGTCGGTGCGGCGCGGGCCTAGCGTGACCTTCGGGGCCGGCGGCAACACCGCGGTATCCCACCCGTCGGAGGCCAGCATGGAACGCGCCGAGATCGACCGTCGCCGCGAGCGGTTCGCCCACCTGCACGACGACGGACTGTTCGTGATGCCCAACGCCTGGGACGTGGGCTCGGCCCGGCTGCTCGCCAGCCTCGGCTTCCCGGCGGTGGCAACGACCAGCTCCGGGCACGCGGCGGCCCTGGGCCGGCTCGACCAGGCGATCACCCGCGATGAACTGCTCGATCACGCTGCTCAGTTGGTGGCCGCGGTGGAGTCACCGGTCAGCGTCGATGCGGAGCGGTGCTTCGCCACCACTCCCGACGGGGTCGCGGAGACCGTCGAACTGATCGCCGCGACCGGCGCCGCAGGCTGCTCGATCGAGGACTACGACCCGGAGCTCGATCGCATCGACCCGCTGGAACCGGCGATCGAGCGGGTCGCTGCCGCGGCCGAGGAGGCGGACCGTCACGGGCTGGTTCTCACCGCTCGAGCGGAGAACCACCTCTACGGCGTCGACGCGCTCGGCGACACCGTCACCCGGTTGCAGGCCTACACCGACGCCGGCGCTGACGTGGTGTACGCACCCGGGCTGACCTCCCGCGGCGAGATCGATCGGCTCGTGACGGGGATCGACGCGCCCGTCAACGTCCTCGCCCTACCGGACGGACCGTCGCTCGACGAGCTGCGCGAGCTCGGCGTTCGACGCGTCTCCACCGGCGGCGCGTTGGCGTTCACGGCCTACGGCGCGCTGGTCAACGCCGCGCGTGAGCTGCAACGTTCGGGTACCTCCACCTACGCCGCAGCGACGCTCAGTGGCGAGGTCCGCGACACCGCGTTCAGCGGACCACGGTGACCGGTCGGACCTCGCCGCTGGCCCGTCAGCGCTTGCGTCGGTAGACCAGCATGGTCAGGGGCCCGAACACCGCGACCAACGCGGCGCTGATGACCAGGATCGTCGCGATCTCCCCACCCAACGGCTGACCATGGATCAGCCCACGCATCGCGGTCACCAGGATCGTGACGGGGGTGCACGTCGACGAACGACTCCAGCCAGCCCGGCAGGGTCTCGGGCGGCACGAACACATCGCTGACGAACGTCAACGGGAACAGCACCATCATGCTCAGGCCCATCAGGGCCTGCTCGGACCGCATGACGATGCCCAGGACGGTCCAGATCCACGACAGCGAGGAGCGGTCCCACCAACGTGGCGGACTGCCAGATCGGCAACGAGCGGAACCGGGCGTGGACGCCCTTCTGGACGTCGCGGTTGAGGGTGAGCCCCGTGCACATCGTGATCATCGTCACGTCGAACAGCCGCTCCGGGACGTGGTGAGCAGCACCGTGGTGCCGCCCCAGCGTCGTCGGAGCAGGTGACGGCGATCCGGATGACGGTGTGACGGCGAGGCAGGTGGTCAGGTCACCCGCACCGATCGCTTCGCCAGCCCCATCCAGAAGCCGTCGATGAGCTGCTCCGGCGGGGTTTCCGGATCGGAGGAGGCCCCGAGCGTGACGAACAGGGGCGCGAAGTGCTCGACCGTCGGATGCGCGTAGGGCATCCCGGGAGCCCGGTCGCGGAACGCCGCCAACGACTCCACGTCGCCGTCGTGCAACGCTTCCTGCGCCCACGCGTCGAACTCCGCCGACCAGCCCGGGGGCGGCGCATCGGTGGAACGCCAGTGCTCGCGGGAGAGAAATGGCAGCCCGTGGGTGGTGAACCCGGAGCCCACGATCAGCACGCCTTCGTCGCGGAGCGGTCGGAGCCGGCGACCGAGGTCGAGCAGTCGGTCGGGCTCCAACGTCGGCAGCGACATCTGCAGGACCGGGATATCGGCGTCCGGGTACATCACGCTCAACGGCACGTAGGCGCCGTAGTCCAGGCCCCGGTCGGTGCGGACGACCTGCTGGGTGTCCGGCATCATCGCCTGGACGAGGTCCGCGAGCCCGGGCGCACCCGGAGCTGGGTAGGTCGCGTCATAGAACCGCTGCGGGAAGCCGCCGAAGTCGTAGACCAGCGGCACGGTCTCGGTCGCGCCCACCATCAACGGTGCCGCTTCCCAGTGCGCCGAGACGATCAGGATCTGCGTCGGACGCGGCAGCTCCCGACCGAGCTCGGCCAGCTCGGCGGTCCAGCGTTCGTCCTCGACCAGCGGCGGTGCACCGTGACTGATGAACAGCGCTGGCATCGTGCGGCCATCCCGCGACTCGTCGCTCTTCGAGGCGGCGTCGGTGGCGGGGGCCGGTGCGTGGTCAGGTGCGGACGACATCGATGGGCTCCGGGACGGCAGAAGGTTGAGACGTCAAGTACAGTGTCGGCCCTATTTGTTGAAGCGTCAAGCATCTGGCATGCTGTCCGCATGGATGTACCCCGTGGGCTCGACCCTCGTTGGCTCGACGATGACCAGCAGCACGCGTGGCGCCAGCTGGCCGCGGTGATGCTCAAGCTCCCGTCCGAGCTCGACCACCAGCTCCAACACGACGCCGGGCTGAGCCACTTCGAGTACTGGGTGATGGCGCTGTTGAGCGAGGCCGACGGCCACCGGCTGCGCCTCAGCGACCTCGCCGCGCAGGCCAACGCGTCGCTGTCGCGGCTCTCCCACGTCGTCACCCGGCTTGAACGACGTGGCTGGGTCCGACGCACCCCCAGTCCCGACGACGCCCGCACCACCCTCGCGGTGTTGACCGACACAGGGCTGGGACAGGTGACCGCCGCCGCACCCGGCCACGTCGAGACCGTGCAGCAGCTGGTGTTCGATCCGCTCGACCGGGAGGACGTCGACCACCTCGCCCGCGTGTGCGGGGCGATCGCCGACCGTCTGGACCGGCACCGGGACGGCTGACGGACCATCCGGATGAGGCGGTGCCGAGCGCGGCTGCGCTCGGCACCGCCTCATCCGGTCTCCCCCGCTACCTGCGGACGGGACCATGCGTCCAGCTCACGACGTTCAGCTCACTGCCCGTGCGGGCAACTGGGTCCCGGACCCCGGATGTCGACCACCGATGGGTTCGCTTCCGTCGCCTCGCAGGCGGTGTTCAACCCGCGACCATGCGAAGGCGGCTGCAAGCTCCCGGCATCAGGGCCACCTCCGATCTCCATCAGCCCCTGGCCTTGGGCCGCGTCCGGCAGGGCTGGCCCGCCGACCCAGTTGGTCTTCACCTCCGAGCCGCCCGGAGTGACGGTGAGGTAGTGCGCGGTCGCGGGCAGGGCGGCCATCAGCAGCACCAGCGTCATGACGGCCAGCAACATGAGTCTTCGCATCGTGCGCTCCTTGGTTCGGTGGGTTGCGGCTCGACGGTTGTCGAGCGAGCTCTGGCGTTCTCAGGAAGGCGGGAGGATCTCGATCTGGAACTCCGCCGCGATCCGCACCAGCGACTCCACATCGGGGACCGCCGGTTCGGGCAGCACCGGGCTGGCCACGGGCTCGCCGATTGCGAGGGCGAAGTCCTCGAACTGCGCCGGCGTCGTGACCTGGAACATCCGCGCCGGGCCGTCATCGGAGACCTGGAAACGGTGCGGCAGCCCCTTGGGGCACCAGGCGAACCCACCGGGGCCGTAGGTCGCCTCCTGCCCGGCACACGCGAAGCTGATCTCGCCCTCGAGCACGAAGAACAGCTCATCCTCGAGGTCGTGGCGGTGCGGGGGCGGTCCGAACCCGGCCGGCGCGAGGCACTCGATGACGCTGAGGTTGCGTCCGGTGTGATCCCCCCCCGGCCTTGACCGTCATAATCGTGCCGAGAAAGGCGATGTGGTCGCCGTCTCCGGGCGCGAGCAACCGCGGTTGGGTGAGGTCGACCTTGGGGGACGACCCGTCGGACGGGTGGCGGGTCAGGCTCATGGCAGCTCCTTTTCGGACCGGAGTGGACTCGACAGGGACGGATCAGGACGCGTGTCGGCGGACCCGAGCACGGGTGGACCGGACCCGGCACCGACCGTTGCCGGGAGGCGCTCGTCGCGCTCAGCTCAGTGCGTCGCGGTCACGCGGCTGAAGAAGGGCTCGGCGTAATGGTCGTGGAACAGCCGGGCGAGCAGCTCGCTGCGGCTGCTGACGTCGGTCTTGTCGAAGACGGACTTGAGGTGGTCGCGGACCGTGTGCGGTGAGATGAACAACCGCTCGGCGATCGCGGCCGTGCTCTCCCCGCGGGCGAGGGCCAGGACCAGTTCCTGCTCTCGGGGGGACAGCCCGTAGGCCAGGGCTACCAGCCCCGCGATATCCGCCGGCCGGCTCGGTTCGACGATGACCGCGAACGTGCCGTCGTCGGACATCGGCTCAGCGTGGAGGGTGACCCACCGCCCATCTCGTGCCCGCACGCGAACGCGTCGGGCGGTGGCCCCACCGCCGGTGGCGAGTTCGCCGAGCGTCAGGAGCCAGGTGTGCCGGAAAGCGCCCTGCGGGATACCCATCGCCTCCAGCCACTGTGCGCCGGATGGGGTCGCGGGCTGGGCGACCTGATCGGGGCCGACCAGCAGCAGTCCGGGCCCACCCAGCTCGTAGGTCCGCAGACGATCGCGGACGATCAGGTTCCGCAGACCCGCGCCGACCACCGCCGACAGCTCTGCCAGCAGCTGGGTGTCCTCCGCGGAGAAGTCGGGGCGGTGGGTGTCTCGGTGGATCGTCGCCGCGCCCCAGGTACTGCCACCGTCGCGGAAGACCACCCGCAGCTCATGACCGAAGCCTGCCGGCTGGAGCACCTCACGCCACCGGGCGCTGCTGCTGACGGCGCCGTCCGTCACCCTGGAGAGCAACGCGACCGGTTGCCGCTGCTGGGCGAGATCGCAGAATCGGGCCACGTCATGGACGGACAGCTCGTGGTGGAACCACGGCGAGCAGGTGTCCTCGCTGAACCCCTCGATGTAGCCGTCGGTGAACAGGACTGTGACCGGGTCGGTGACCAGCCAGGCTCCCGCGTCCTGTCCGAGGACCGGACGCAGCCGCCTCGCGACCCCTTCGAGCAGCGCCCCGGCGCTCGTGGCCTGCTCGCACCACCGCGCGACACCCCGCCTCGCCCGCTCCGCGACCGCACCGTCCATCATGGCTCCCCAGGCTCACCGCCTCGGAAGCGACCATACGCCGGTTCCGGTCGGCCGACCATCCCGCAGATGGGGGGTCCTGCCTATCCCTGGTGGCCGTCGCCCCCGCCAGCTTCCTGGGAGGGGAAGACCACCGCGATGACCCGTTGACGGGCGTGTTCGAGCAACCACTCGGTGCCGTGGCCGAGGAACGGCCGGCCGTCCGCGGTCCGCATGGACGTCCCCAGCACGATCGTGTCCGCGTCCCACTCGTCCGCAGCCCATACCAGTTCGTCGGCCGGCACGATCCCGTGGCGCACCGCCGTCGCACTCGCGGCCCCAAAGGAAGCCGCGACCTCCTGGACACGTTCCAGTTGCTTCTCAACCGCTGGCGACGACTCCCGACCGCGCGTGTCGCGAGTGATGACGTGGACGGCCAGCACGTCCGCGTCGAACGCGGTGGACAGCCGGTAGGCCAGCTCCTCCGCGGCCCGACCCGGCCGCGTCCCGGTGACCCCGAGCAGGATTCGGCCGACGGTGAGGTCCTCGAGGTCGCCGACGTCACGGGTACGGGCCGCGCGGCGGACCAACAGCAGCGGCACGGGCGAGTGGGCGATCACCTCCTGAAGCGGCTCGGAGAGCTGGTGCGAGCCGGCGTAGTCGTCGTTGAGCCCGAGGGCGACCAGCCCGTAGCCCAGCTGTGCCTCGGCCAGGATCGTCGCGCCGACGTCGTCGTGGGTCTCGATCCGCACGTCCACGGGTCGGTCACCCAACGAGTGCACGACGCTGTCGAGTTCAGCTTCAGGCTCACCGGCGGGTCGCAGGTTGAGCACGGTGACCGGTGCGCTGGGCTCGAGCAGCGAGTCCACCACCCGGGCCGCGACGGCGGAGTTCAGCCCACCCCGGGTCGGTAGGAGCGCGCTTCTGGCGTTGGCGATCAGGCTGCGGGACAGGACCTCCTCCCGCCGGAGGCGCTCCTCCTCCTCCGGTGCGGCTCGTAGGCGGCGCAGGACCGGACGCAGCAGGGGCGGTGCAGCCATCGACGTCGCGACGGCCAGCAGCACGATGATGGCGTAGGAGGTCTCGTTGAGCGCGCCCAGTGACAGGCCGATCGTCGCCAGCACGATCTCCATCGCCCCGCGCGCGTTGAGACCGATCCCAGCCGCGAGGCTCTCCACATTGGACAGCCCGGACAACCGACCACCGAGGTAGCTACCGGCGAGCTTGGCGACGGCAGCGACCAACAGCACGATGCCGGCCCACAGCACCGCTTGCGGCTCGAACAGCACCGCGAGGTCGACGTACAGCCCGGCGGTGGCGAAGAAGATCGGGGCGAAGACCTCGTTGCCGATCACCTCGATCGATCGCTTGACGTCGGTGCGTTGGTAGCGCGAGCGGCCCAGCACGATCCCCGCGATCAAGGCACCCAGCACGGCTTCGACGCCCAACGCCTGGGTGATGGCCCCGAGGACGAAGGTGACGAACAGCGTCGCCGACAGGGCGGCACCGAAGCCGCCGGATCGCCGAGCCCGCCGCAGGATCCCATCAGCGAACCGCTGACCGATCGTCAACGCCCCGACCAGGAAGGCCAGCACCAGACCGAAGCTCAGGGCCAACGCACCCGCATCGACGGCACCGCCGGTGAACACCCCGACCACCGCGCCGAGCAACAGCCACCCGACGAGGTCGTTGGCCATGGCCGCCGCGATCGTCAACTGGCCCACGTTGCGCCGCATCAGGTTCATCTCGGTCATGATCTTGGCGATCACCGGCAGCGCGGAGATGCTCAGCGCGACCGCGATGAACATCGCGAAGCCGAGCCGGCCCGCTTCCTCACCCCAGAAGACCGGCGGCATGACCCAGCCCAGCGCGAACCCCATGCCGAGCGGCACGATCAGGCTCCCGGTGGACAGGCTCACCGCCGGCAGCCCCAGGCGGCGCAGCAGCCCGAGGTCGGTCTCGAACCCCGTCACCAGCAGCAGCAGGACGATCCCCAGCCAGGCCACGGCCAGCAGCAGCGCCGACGGCACGATATCGCCCGGGAACAACCAGCCGGCGACGTCGGGGAACAGCCGACCGAAGACGGTGGGCCCGATCAGCACCCCGGCTGCGAGCTCCCCGACCACCCGTGGCTGGCCGATCCGCTGCATCGCCGCACCCAGACCGCGCGCGGTCCCGAGCAACACGACCAGTGCGATCCAGAACAGCAGCAGGTCGTGTTCGCTGACGGGCGTCAGCATCGTCATCGGGGCCCTCCCGGTGTGGAGCGGGGGAAGGTAGTCGCGCTGACGGCCACGCTCGGCACCTACGGTCGCGGTGACGGACGACGGTTGCCGGTAGCGCCCCGTCCTGGTAACCAGCAGGCTTCCCTTCGCCTCCGAACCTGGCTGCTCATCTCCGAGGACCCGGACGTACGTCGTCGGCCACGTCGTCAGCACGGCGTCCGCCCGCTGCTGGCCGGTGGGCTCGGCGCGGTCGTGATCGCGGCACTACCAGCGACGGACGAACCGGACGCCCTCGTCCAACCGGCCGAGGAGGACCCGGCGGACGGGTTGGCCGATCCGGAGTTCTTGGCGCTCCCCGACGCCCCGCCCGACCCGACCACCGACGCGACGTCGTCAAGCGAGCATGACGGCGAGGCCGACCTCGAGGACTGGCAGCGCCTGGCCGACTGCGAGTCCGGCGACTGGGACGCCGACGGCGATCCTGAACCCGGCAGCCGCCGGTGGGACTACGGGCTGGAGTTCGACCACGGGGACCACTTCCAGGGTGGGCTGAACTTCCACCCCGACACCTGGGAGGCGTTCCGGGATCCGGACATGCCGGACCATGCCGGCCGCGCGGAGAAGGAGACCGAGCTCGAGGTCGCTGAGCGCGTCCTGGAGGAACAGGGCTGGGGTGCCTGGCCGGTGTGCAGCGAGATGCTCGACCTCGATGAGTGACCACCGCCGACGAACGTGGCACGAATCGACGTCGAGGTGGTCACGGCCGGCCGCAAGACGTCAGCGCGACCAGGTGACGCAGGAGGTGTCCACCGTGCGGGGCGGCGGGGCGAAACCCTCGGCGACCGACCCGAGGTGGACGAGGGCGACCAGCCGCTCATCGGCGTCCAGCCCGAGGTGCGCCAGCACCTCGGGATGCTCGGCGTACCAGCCGGTGCGCCACATCGACCCGTAGCCGTAGGCGGTCGCGGCGAGGCACAGGTTGTGCGCAGCGCACCCGGCGGCGATCAGCTGTTCCCACTCGCGAACCGTGGCGTGTGGCGTGAACTGGGCGATCACCGCCACCAGCACCGGTGAACGCTGCGGCTTGCCGCGCGCGCGGTCGAGGTCCTCCGCCGTGGCGGCAGGATCGCGGACGGCCAGCGCCCGGGCGTAGGCGTCCCCCAGCCGTCCGAGAGCGTCACCCTCCAGGACCAGGAACCGCCAGGGCCGCAGCTTGCCGTGGTCGGGGGCGGTGCAGGCGGCGGCGAGCATCTCGCCGAGTTCGTCCCGTGTCGGTCCCGGCGCGGTCAGCTTGCTCACGCTCCGCCGGCCGGTGACGACCCGGAGCGCCTTGGCCGGGTCCTTCGGTGCCTCGTTCGCCGCGATGCGCCGTTCGCTGGGCCCGTCGGCCGCGGACTCGTCGGTGAGGATGGCGGTCCCTCCGGCTCTGGGGTGACGGGGCGGCGAGGATGGTCGCGGGTCGGCAAGGGTGGCGTGTGAAGGTCGTCGCGTCCAGACCAGGCGGGACCGCCCGCCCGCACGGCCGCAGCGTTTCGCAGGCCCGGCCGGGCCCCCCGGCGTGCGGGGGCCAACTACGGTCGTGCGCCGAGTCTCGCAGGCGCTCGCGCCACCACCTCGATGTCGGTGGGGCGAGCGGACCTTTCGAAGGAGCCAAGGTGTCGTCTCCCGCATCGAACCGTCCCGGCCGCACCTACACGGCGCGGACCTTCCCCGTCACCCCGCCGATCTACCAGTCCACGACCTTCGAGCTGGACGACCGTGCCTACGAGGACATCCAGGGCACCGGCGGGCTCCACGAGACCTGGTACTCGCGGTTCTCCAACCCGACCGTGCAGGCGGCCGCCGACGCGATCGCCCAGCTCGAGCACGCCGAACACGGGATGATGACCGCCAGCGGGATGGCGGCGATCGCCACCTCGCTGATGACCCTGCTGCGGACCGGCGACACGGTGGTCGCCTCCCGGCAGGTGTACGGCGACACCGACGACCTGCTCGAACGGGACCTGCCACGGCTCGGGGTCGAGGTGGTGCGCGTCGACGCCTGGGACACCGAGGCCTGGACCCGGGCGATCGCCGAGCACCAGCCCGCGGTGGTCTACGGGGAGACGTTGTCCAACCCGCAGCTGCGGCTGCTGGACATCCCGCCGGTGGCGGAGACCGCGCATGCCGTCGGCGCGAGCCTGATCATCGACAACACCTTCGCGACCCCGCGGTGTGCTCGGCCGCTCGAGCTCGGCGCCGACGTGGTCATCAACTCGGCCACGAAGTTCCTGGGCGGCCACTCGGACGTCGTCGCCGGGGTGGTCTGCGTCAACGGGACCCCGCTGCACGAGGAGATCCAGCGGCGGATGATCACCTTCGGCGGGTGCCTGGACCCGCACGCGGCCTACCTGGTGTGGCGGGGGGTGCAGACCTTCCCGGTGCGGCTCCAGGAGGCGTGCCGGTCCGCGGCGGCGATCGCCGACATCATGGTCGACGAGCCGGGGGTGGCTGCCGTGGTCTACCCCGGCCGTGACGACCACCCGGACGCGAAGGACGTCGTGCCGCAGGTGATGCCCGACGAGCACGGGGCGATGGTGACGCTGGTGCTCGAGGGCGGCGATGAACGGGCGCTGCAGGTGATCCGCCGGTTGGAGGTGGCGACGGAGGCCACCAGCCTGGGCGGGGTCGAGACGCTGGCGAGCCTGCCGTTCAACTCCTCACATTTCAACATGACGCCCGAGGCACGGCTGGAGGCGCACATCCTGCCGGGGATGCTGCGGCTGTCGATCGGGCTCGAGGGCGAGGACCGCATCGTCGCCGACCTGCGCCAGGCGCTGGACGCGGTCGACGGCTGAGAGCGCGGCCGGGGCCGTCTCCGTGGGCGTGCCGGATCACCGCGACCAGGCCCCGGTCTCGCTCGCCGTCAGCCACCTACAGCCACCTCGCACCCTCGAGCGCCCGAGCCTCCCACCAGGCGAGCTCCGCTGCGGCATCGTCGTCGTCGCCGAGCGCCTTCTCCCATCCGAAGAGCACCAGCATGGCCAGCAGGCACAGCGAGAGCTGGCGCTCCCACCACGGGCCGGTGTCGACACCGTGGCGTTCGAGTGCCTCGCGGTAGACCGCGAACGCGTCCTCCTTGGAGTGCGGCAGTCGCGCCCGGTTGAGACACACGTACCAGGCGAGGTCCACGCACAGCGGGGCAACGCCGGGAACGGCCCAGTCGATCAGGATCGTGCGCCCGTCAGTGCCACGACCGAGGTTGCCGGCCTTCCAGTCACCATGGACCAACGTCTGCGGTGTCGTCGCCAGCGCATCCGCCAGCGGTGTCGGGTCGTCGTGCAGCGCCCGGACGAGGTCGACCGAACGTGGGGCGCGTTCACCGAAGCGTGCCCAGCCCTCGGGGACGGACCGGGTGGGCACGTCATCGGTTCCACCGCATGCCCGCTCACGTTCAGGCAAACGTGGACCGAAGATGACCAGGCGCTGCGACAGGGGCAACAGATCGATCGTGTCGGGTCGGCCCCAGAAGGCGATGTGCAGCTGCGCCATGTGGTCGAGGAACCGCAGGTGCTGCGGCAACGGGATCTGGTGATCCCCCTCTGCGAGCAGCTGGTCGCCCACGTCACGCATCAGGATCGCGCCGCCGCGTCCCTCCGGCCGGTCGTCCCAGGCAGCACCGACCACCGTGTGGTCGATGCAGTCGGGCAGCAGGTCCAGCCAGCCCATGCGCCAGAGGGTGACCGGCCGACAGGCGATGTCCCCGGTCGCCCGCATGGTCCAGTCATCACGCACGTGCAGGTACTTGAGGACGTAGCGCTCCCCCTCGATGACCACCCGCTCCATGCGCGCCCCCGACTTGCCGTCGGCGCTGGCGAAGGCCTCACGCACGGCTGTCGGGCCCACCAGCTCCCCGACCGACGGGGCCACATCACGGACTCCGCTCGGAGCATCGGCGTGCACGTCCATGCTCATCGCCGTCCCTCTCGGGTCGCTGCGTTACGCCTGGGTGGTCATGGTCGCACCAGCGGGGCCTTGGCCGCCATCAACGCTTGGAGACGACGGTCCCACACTCCGGCGCAGAACACCACCTGTTCGGCGATCTGACCGTCCACCAGACGCCACCAGTGCAGCTGACGGACCACCGTCGCCGACGCGCCCTGGTGCCACTCGAACTGCACCTGCAGCCCGCGATCGGTCGGTTCGGTGTCGAAGGTGGTGAACCGTCCGGGACGTGGCAGCACGCACGCGCGTTCGGCTGCCACCTCACGGCCCTGGAGTTGGAAGCGCCAGTTCGGGACATGGGTGTCGACCAGCACATCGGGCCGGAAGAGCCCGGCGAGTGCCTCGGCGTCGCCGGCCTCCGCGCCGCTGCGGTAGCGCGCCGCCAACTCGGCCGGCGAGTCGAGGTGCACCGAGTCGGACCCGGCTGCGGCGATCCCGGCGGAGGCGCTCGTCGCGGTAGCCGCCACGGTCGCCGCGCCGGCATGGCGGTCTCGGGTCGCACTCATGGCCGGGCCTCGATGACGAGGTTGAACGGTGTCTCGGCGCTGCGACGGACGCGGCTGAAGCCCGCCTGGGCGAGCACGTCGCGCAGCGCCGCCTCGCCGGCCTGCGCTCCGAGCACCGGACGGTTGCCCTGGGCGAGGCCGTTGGCGGTGCACACCAGCGTGGAGGCCGAGTAGTACAGCCGGCCGACCGGCGTGAGGTTGTCCTCGACCCCCTCGCCGGCGAACGGCTCGATCAACATCACCGTGCCATCGCTGGCGAGTGCCTCGCGAGCGCTGACCAGCGCACCGACCGGGTCACCCATGTCGTGCAGCGAGTCGAAGAAACCCACCAGGTCGAAGTCGCCGCCCGGCAGCGCAGTGGCCAGCGCCACCTCGAAGCTCGCTCGGTCGGTGACCCCGGCGTCGGCGGCACGCTGACGGGCGGTGGCGATCGATGCGTCGTGTCCGTCATACCCGTGGAAGCTCGAGTCGGGGAAGTCCCTGGCCATGACGATCGTGGACACGCCGTGCCCACAGCCGACGTCGGCGACCCGCGCCCCCGCCGCCAGCTTCTCGCTGACACCCTCGAGGGAGGGGATCCACTCGCTGGTCAGGAACGTCTCGTAGCTGGGGCGGAACAGCTCCTCGGTTCCGGAGAACAGCCGCGCATCGTGTTCGTGCCACGGCACGCCCTCCCCGACGGTGAAGTCCGCGGTGACCCGCTCCGCAGCCGCCCAGATCGCAGCCATCCCGTCGCTGGCCCCGGCCAGATAAGCGGGGCTGGCCCTGTCGGCCAGCACGGCAGCGTGTTCGGGCGGCAGCCGGAAGGCGCCGCGGTCGGGGTCATACTCGACATAGCCGCCGGCCGCCTGCGCTCCGAGCCATTCGCGCACGTAGCGCGGGTGCGCTCCGGCCCGCTCGGCGAGCTCCTCGGCGGTCAGCGTTCCACCGTCGGCCATGGCTGCGTACAACCCGGCGTGGTGGCCGATGTAGACCGTCGCACCAGCGAAGACGGTACCGATGTCGGAGGCGACCTGTCCGGCGAACGCCTCCACACGGTCCACGTCGAGCTGCGTCGGTGCATCCCCTGGCGGGTCGGTCGCGTCGATGCGGTCGATGCGGTCGATGCTCATGATCGCGAGCCTTTCGTCTCCGGCGATCGGGCGGCGCGACACCGACCGAGGCCGGTATGCGCGAGTGGCAACACCGTTGCCCGCGCCGGTTGCGCGGCGACCGCAGCACGGTTGCGTGTCGGTGACGCCCGCCACCATCGGCGGTGCCAGGCCTTGTCGGGCGGGGCTGCCCGGCTTACGGTGAGGCTCTGCGCGGGAGGGCGCATGGACTTTCGCGTCCTGGGGCCGCTGGAGGTCGAGCGCGTCGGCGCCCCGGTACACATCGGCAGCCGTATGCAGCGGCGGCTGCTCGCGCTGCTCCTGCTCCACACCGGCGTCTCGGTACGTGCCGAGCACGCGGTCGACGTGCTCTGGGGTGAGCAGCCGCCACCGAGCGCCACCAAGGGCCTGCACACCTACCTCTCCCGGCTGCGGCGCGTGCTCGGCGAGGACGGCCTGATCGAGTCCGGCACGCACGGCTACCGGCTGCGCATCGACGACCGGCAACTCGACGCACGACGGTTCGAGCGGCTCGTCGCCACCGCCCGCGAGCAGCTGGGCAGCGCACCTGCCGAAGCGGCCGCTGGCCTAGCCGAGGCGCTGGCGCTGTGGCAGGGCCCTGCCTACGGCGAGTTCGCGGACGAGGAGTTCGCGCGGGCCGAGGCGCTCCGGCTCGACGAGCTGCGGCTGACCGCCACCGAAGCTGCGTTCGACGCACGGCTCGCCCTCGGCGACACCGGGCTGGTCGCCGATCTCACGTCTTTCGCCGACGCCCACCCGCTGCGCGAGCGTCCACACCTGCAGCTGATGACCGCGCTCAGCCACGCCGGACGGCAGACCGAGGCGCTCGAGGTCTACCAGCGGGTTCGCCGACGGTTAGCGGACGAGTCCGGCCTCGATCCCTCCCCCGCGTTGCAGCAGCTGCAGGGCGAGATCCTGCGACGGTCCACGAGCGTGACGACCACCGCTGGCAACGACGGTCGGGACGATCGTGTCGAGCGGCCGCCCGGCAATCTGCCGCGACCGATCACCAGCTTCGTGGGTCGTCGGCACGAGACCGAAGCGGTGTGTCGCCTGCTCGAACGCGACCACCTCGTGACGCTGACCGGCGTGGGCGGGGTGGGCAAGACCCGTCTCGCCCTCCAAGCCGCCGCCGTGATGGACGAGCGCTACCCGGACGGCGTGTGGTGGTGTGAGCTGGCGCCCACCGACCCCGAAGCGCTGACCCACGTCGTCGCCGACATCCTCGGCGTGCATCAGCAGGCCAGCCACAGCCTGGCCGACAGCATCGTCAGCGCGCTGGCCGACAAACGTCTGCTGCTCGTGCTCGACAACTGCGAGCACGTCGTGGAGGCGAGCGCACAGCTGACCGAGCTGATCCTGCGCACCTGCCCGCAGGTCACGATCTTGGCGACCAGCCGTGAACCGCTCACCGTCGACGGTGAGCAGGTGTGGCACGTGCCCCCACTGCCCCTGCCCTCGGACCGTGCCGACGACCGTGACAGCGCCCCCTCGGCCAGGCTGTTCTACGACCGGGCGAGCGCCTACCACGCCGACGTCGTCGCCGACCAGACGACCGCGACCGCGGTCGCCGACATCTGTCGCAAGCTCGACGGGTTGCCGCTCGCCATCGAGCTCGCCGCGGCACTGGTGTCCACCCTCGCGCCGGCGGAGATCGCCCGTCGTCTGGGGCAGCGTTTCCAACTGCTCACCCACGGCCCTCGCACCGATCCGCGCCACCGCAGCCTGACCGCGGTGGTCCGATGGTCCTACCTGCTCCTCGATCCGGCCGAACAACGGCTCTTCGACCGGCTGGCGGTGTTCGCCGGCGGCTTCACGCTTCCGGAGGCCGAGGGCATCTGCACCGACGACGACCTCGCCGCGGAGAGCATCGCAGGGCTGCTGGCCGGCCTGGTCAGCCGCTCGATGATCGAGGTGGACCGCAGCGTCTCGCCGGTGCGCTACCGCCAACTGGAGACGCTGCGCCACTACGCCGAGCAGCGTCTAGCCGAACGGGGCGAGGAGGCGACCATGCGGGCACGCCACGCCGCCTGGTTCGTCGAGTTCGCCGAGCGGGCCGACGCCGCCGTGCGTGGTCCCGACGAGGCCGAAGCCGTCATGCTGCTCGAGGCGGAACTCGCCAACCTGCGGGGCGCCCATCGTTGGACGACCGGACAGGGAGACGCGGACCTCGCCCTGCGCCTGACCGCCGCGCTCTACATCTACGCGCGCTTCCGGCTGCACGACGAGGTGTTCGTCTGGGCGGAGGAGACCGCCGCCCTGCCCGCCGCTGCGGGCCACCCACTGATGCCGACGGTGTGGGGGATCGCCGCACACGGCAGAAGCAACCGCGGTGACCTCACCAGCGCCCGCGAACTCGCCGAGCACGCGATCGCGGCCGCACCCGGGCCCTCCGGCCAGTTCGTACCCCTGCGTGTGCTTGCGACCACCGCCCTGCACGAGGGGCGGCTCGACGACTGCCGCCACTACACACAACGAGCCGTTGCCTCGGCCCGCCGCGACGGCGACACCTACCACCGACTGTGGATGCAGATGCACGAGGTCCTCGCCCTGGTGTACGGCGGGCAGCAGCAGGCCGGGCTCGACGCAGCCCTGAAGCAACAAGCAGCCGGTGAGCAACTCGGCAACCCGACCCAGCGCGCCTGGACGCTGTACGGCCACGCCGAGGCCTGCGGCGACGAGGATCCCGAGACCGCGCTACGACTCCTCGACGAGGTCATCGCCCTGGCCGGTCCCGTCCGCGGCCGATTCCTCGAGGGCGTGGCGCGCGTAGCGTCCACCTCGCTCCTGGCCCGCCACCACTCCCCGTACGAGGCGCTGGCCGCCTTCCCCGACATCATCCGACGCTGGCACCGCCGCGGCGACTGGGTCCACCAGTGGACCACGCTGCGCAATCTCGTGCCGCTGCTCGTCCGGGTCGGCGCCGATCACCCGGCCGCGCGGCTCTACGGCGCTCAAGACGCGGCCGGGGCGGCCGCTCCGGCCTACGGCGACGAGGCCGCCCGGTTGGCCGAAGCGCACGATGCGCTCACCGAACGACTCGGCACGGCCCGGTTCGAGGCGCTCGTCGAGCAGGGCCAAGCGCTCAACGCATCGGAGGTCGTCGACGTCGCGCTCACCAGCATCGCCACCGTCCTCGACGCACGCGGTCCCGCCGACAGCCCCGACGTGAGAGCGGCACCCGTGGCGCTGGCGCCTACCTCATCAGCAGACGCCGGCAGCTCGGCGCACCTCGGTCCCCCGAGCTAGTCAGCCAGATCCGGCGTCGTGGCCGCGCCAGTAGGTGGCCCGGCCACTCAGGCGCGCGCCATCACCTCGTCGACGCCGGCCAGCAGCTCGTTCCAGGAGTTCTCGAAGGCGGCGACCCCGTTGGCCTCCAGCTTGGCGACGACGTCGTCGTAGTCGATGCCCACGGCCTCCAGCCGGTCGAGGACGGCCTGGGCGTCGTCAGCGGTACCGGTGACCGTGTCTCCACGGATCCGCCCGTGGTCCTCGACCGCCCGCAGCGTGGCCTCCGGCATGGTGTTGACCACCTGGGGGGCGACCAGGTCGACGACGTAACGGGTGTCGTCGTACGCCGGGTTCTTCACCCCGGTCGACGCCCACAGCGGCCGTTGCGGCCGGGCCCCGGCCTTGGACAACGCCTGCCACCGCTCGGAGGCGGTGACCTCTTGGAAGCGGGCGTACGCCAACCGGGCGTTGGCGATCGCCGCCTGTCCCGACAGCTCCTGGCCGGTCGCGTCGTCGAGCTTCTCCAGCCGGGCGTCGACCTCCGTGTCGACCCGGCTCACGAAGAACGATGCCACCGAGGCGATGCTGGTCAGCTCGATCCCAGCGTCGCGGGCCTGCTCCAGACCGGCGAGGAAGGCCTCCATCACAGCCGAGTACCGCTCCAGCGAGAAGATCAGCGTCACGTTGACGCTGATGCCTTCCGCCAGGCAAGCGGTGATGGCCGGCAGCCCTGCGACCGTGGCCGGGATCTTGATGAACAGGTTGGGGCGGTCCACCAGCCACCACAACGCGCGGGCTTCGGCGATCGTCGCCTCGGCGTCGTGCGCGAGCCGCGGGTCGACCTCGATCGAGACGCGGCCGTCCACCCCGTCGGTCGCGTCGTGCACCGGCCGCAGCACGTCGCAGGCCCAGCGCACGTCGTAGGTGGTCAGCGCGCGGACCGCTTCCTCGACCTCGACCCCGCGCCGCGCCAGATCACGCACCTGGTCCTCGTAGGCGGCGCCCTGCTCCAGGGCTTTCTGGAAGATCGTCGGGTTGGTGGTCACGCCGACCACATGCTGCTGCTCGAGCAGGCGGGCGAGCCCGCCGGACGCCAAGCGCTCGCGGCTGAGGTCGTCGAGCCACACGGCGACCCCGGCGTCGGAGAGGTCGGCCAGCGGCGACGGGGTCGTGGTCATCGGCGAACTCCTGGCGGGCGGCGACGGGCGTTGGCGACGTGATGTTGTCGCAGACGGTAGTGCCTGCCCAGGCGGGACGGCGGGCTCGGGAACGCCGATGTCGACCCAGTACCATCCGTCCGGCGCACCGCTTCCGGACGAAGGCATCCCGTGACCACCTCGGCGACCGAGGATCGCACCCGCGATCACCCGTCCCGCTCGGTGGCGGACCGGTTCGCGCGCAAGGTCTTGCTGATCGGCGATGCGGATCCACGGGCGCTGATGAGCCTCAAGGGCTCGCTGGTGCTCTCGGCGATCCGGTGCGTCATCACCTACGCGATCCTGCCGGCGCTGTCACCGTTGATCGGCTGGTCCGGTGCGGTCGCCCGACCGGTCTCGATCCTGCTGAGCGTCGCCGCGGTGGCGCTCGCCGTCTTCAGCCTGCGGCGGGTGTGGCTGGCCGACTGGGCCCACCGCTGGGCCTACACCGCGTTCATCCTGGTGGTGCTCGGGTTCCTCGGTTGGTTCATCGTGCTGGACACCCGGGCGCTGCTGGGAGCCTGAAGCCGGCGGATCCCGCGCTCTCGGCGGCGACTCGTCCGACCACCGCACGTCGAGCGATCGACCATTGCGGCCCGCAATGCAGCCGACGCTGCGGTCGTCGTTGAGGGTGCCAGGGAGCGGTCAACCACGGTTCGGACGGAACCGGACCGTCCCTTGGGGAAAGGAGAGCACCATGCGACGGATCACCATCCTGCTGGCCACGCTGCTGCTGGCCCTCGGCCTGAGCGCCGGCCCGGCCATCGCGATGCAGCCACCCGGCGAGGGAGCGCAGGACAACTTCGGGTGCGAGGACGGCGAGGTCGGCGGCGAGGACGACGCCATCGGCGGACACCCCGGGTCGTACAACAGCGGCGACGAGGTCGGACTCGACGCGGCGACCACCAAGCTGATGGGCAGGACGGACAACCCGACGTCGGGCCACCCGACCGCCTGGAACGCCGTGGAACGCACGGGCGGGCACCACGAAGGACCGATCAAGATCGGCGAGTGTTCCAACGACGACGCCGACTGATCCGTCCACCGACGGGCCGGCGCTCCAGCGAGGGCTGGTGGACGCAGACACCGCCCGGGATCGACCCGGCCGTCGACGATGTCGGCGGCCGGCACCGGGCTGACGTGACGGTCAGCCCGACGCCGTCGCGGCCGGCACCGACGCGGACGGAGTGTGACCACCCGAGGTGCCGTCATCCGATCGAGCAAACCGGCGCAGCCGCAGCGCGTTGAGCACGACGCTGACGCTGGAGAAGGCCATGGCACCGCCGGCGATCATCGGGTTGAGCAAGCCGACGGCCGCCAGCGGGATCGCGGCGACGTTGTAGCCGAACGCCCAACCGAGGTTCTGCAGGATCGTGCGGTAGGTCCGACGTGACAGCGAGATCGCCAGGGCCACCCCCGGCAGGTCGCCACGGAGCAGGGTGAGATCGCTGGACTCGATCGCCACGTCGGTCCCGGTCCCGATCGCGATGCCGAGATCTGCCTGGACCAGCGCCGGTGCGTCGTTGACGCCGTCGCCGACCATCGCCACGATCTCGCCGGCGTCCTGCAGCCGCTCGATCTCACCGCGCTTGTCACCCGGGTAGACCTCGGCGAGCACACGGTCGAT
>SKJX01000218.1 GCA_007121785.1 Nitriliruptoraceae bacterium | reverse complement strand
GCCGACCCGCCGGAGCCCGACGACGGCCCGACCGGCCGGGCCCGCCCCCGACCGACCCTGCTGCTGCGCCTGCCGTACGCGTCCCTGCTCGGTGGCGAGGTCCCGGGCGACCTGCTCACCACCCTCACCGGTGGACGCCTGCGCCTGTCCGCCCGGGCCAGCCGGGAACTGGTCGACGCCGGTGGCGCAGACCTGCGGACGATCGTCATCGACGACGCGGGTGAGGTGCTCGGCGTCGGCCGACGCACCCGGGTCCCACCCGGCTGGCTGCGCGACGCCCGGCTGGCGCTTGACGCCACCTGCACGGCTCCGGGCTGCCAGGTCGCCGCCCGCAACTGCCACCTCGACCACGCCCATCGCTGGACCGACGGCGGCAGGACCGACGTCGACAACCTCGGGCACCTCTGCGCGACCGACAACCACGCGCGCGACCGCGACGGCTGGGACGCGGTCGGCGCGCCCGACGGATCCCGGCAATGGTTCCACCGACGGACCGGCGTCCACGTCCGGCACGTCCCCCAGACCTGGCGAGCACCACCCGACCAGCCGGCGGCAGCCGGACAACGACCACCGGCGCCGCCCGGCCCGTCCAGACGGGAACCACCCGCACTCCGGGAACCCGCCGACCGGGAACCACCGGCACCGCGGGACTCGCCGGGGAGGGAACCACCGATGCCGCGGGGATCGCCGGGGCCACCCCCACCCGACGCCGAGACCTCACCCACGGCGCCAGCCATCCAGGACCCGGCGTTCGCCGAGCTCCCCCGCGACCCCGCCCTGCCGTTCTGACCCGCAGGCCGTCGCGCGTCGACGCCGCGCCCGGCGGGCTGCCCCGGTTCAGCCGTCCTCGCGCGTCCGGGGATCCGGCCGTAGGGCGGTCCACACCGTCGCGTGCGGCCGGAAGCCCAGCCGGCGGTAGAGCCGGTCGGCGTCGGTGCCCGGCTCCGCGCCCAGCCCGATCCGACTGCCGGGGTAGACCTCGAGGTGGGCACCGACCGCCGTGGCCGTCAGCCACGACGCGATGCCGAGCCCACGATGCACCGGATGGGTGACGACGTCCTCCACGGCGGCCAGCCCCTGCCGGTCGTGGATCACCGTCAACCGGGCCACCGGCGTCCCGTGGCGCATCGCGATCCACACCTGGCACCGGCCGGCGGTCGCCAGCTGCCGCTGCTGCTCCACCGACCAGTCGACGAAGGCCGACTCCCAGTCCCGCCAGTCGTCCGGTGCGTCGCCAGCGGCGTAGCGGTACAGCACCGTCGCCGCGTGCCAACGGCGGTCGACCGGTCCTCCGGGCTCGGCCGCCGGCGGCTCCACCGGCGAGAGCTGCGCGGGTGGACGACGCGCGGGCGGCGTGAGCTCGTCGAGCAGCAGCACGGTCACCGCGGACAGCTCGAGGCCGAGCGCCTCGGCCGCCTCCGCGAGCGCCGGATCGGGGGTCGGCACCGCCGCAGCGGGGTCGGCCTCCGATGGCGCCGAGGCGCGTGGCGACAGCGGCTCCTCCCACCGCACCTGCGCATGCGGGGTGCCGAGCGTCCCGATCGTGTCGTCGTAGCGGTCGAGCCAGCGAGGCAGATCCTCCGGCGCCGGCGGGACCGCCAGATCCAGCGTGTTGCCGTCACGGAAATCCGGCCGTGACGGGGTCCGGACGGTCACGTGATCGCGGGCGTAGGTGACCAAGGTGACCGGACCCAGCGTCGCCCGCCGGACCGCCAGCCCCAGCCGGTCATCGACCCGACGGACCGACGGCTCGGCGGGTCCGCGGTCGGCGGCCTCCGACGCAGCCGACCCTGATCCAGCCGACCCCGGCTCGTCGTGTCCCTGCTCCTGCGGTTCGGTGCTCATCGCAGCGGCACGTCGCGTCGGATCAGGTCCTCCTCGGTCTCGCGGTGGACCAGCGGCTGCACCTGCCCGTCGCGGACCCGGACGGCGGCGGGCCGTGGGAGCTGGTTGTAGTTGGAGGCCATCGACGCGGTGTACGCACCGGTCGCCGCCACCGCCAGCAGGTCACCGAGCGCCAGATCCCGCGGTAGGGGGGCATGGTCGCGGACCAGGTCCCCGGACTCGCAGTGCTTGCCGACCACCGTGACCGCCCGCGGTTCGGCGTCCGAGACGCGGTTGGCGAGCAGAACGTCGTGCTCGGCGTCGTAGAGGGCGGGACGGATGTTGTCGCTCATGCCGCCGTCGACGCTGACCCAGGTGGACAGCCCCGGCAGCTCCTTGATCGTGCCGACCTCGTAGAGCGTGATCGTCGACGGTCCCACGATCGCCCGGCCCGGCTCGACGATCAACCGCGGGCGGGGCAGGTCCAGCGCCTCGCACCGTTCATCGACCGACTCCAGCACCGCCTTGCCGTAGCGGTGCACCTCGACCGGGTGGTCCTCGTGGGTGTAGCGGATCCCCATCCCCCCGCCGAGGTTGAGCTCGGCGAGGGTCACGTCGTGCTCGTCCCGCCACCTGGCGAGCAGGTCGAGGGCCACCTCGACGTTGGCGATGAACGGATCGGTGCCGAAGATCTGCGAGCCGATGTGCGCGTGGACCCCCACCACGTCCACATGGTCGAGCTCCAACGCCCGGGCGAAGGCTTGATCCGCCAACCCCAGCGACAGCGTGAACCCGAACTTGGAGTCGTCGTGGCCGGTCCGCACGTACTCGTGGGTGTGCGCATCGATGCCAGGCGTGATCCGCAACCACACGGGTGCGACCACCTCACGGGCGGCGGCCAGCCGCTCGAGCCGCTCGAGTTCGTCGAACGAGTCGACGACGATGCGTCCGACCCCCGCGTCCAGGGCGCGCTCGAGTTCGTCCTCGGACTTGTTGTTGCCGTGCAGGATCAGCCGATCCGCGGGAACGCCGGCGTTGAGGGCGGTGAACAACTCACCGCCGGAGGCGACGTCGATCAGCAGTCCCTCCTCGTCGACCAGCTGGAGCACCCCGGTCGTGCACCACGCCTTGGACGCGTAGGTGACCTCGACGCCGGGGAAGCCCTCGACGTAGCGGCGACAACGTGTCCGCAGGTCGGCCTCGTCCACCACCCACAGTGGCGTGCCGTGCTCACGGGCGAGCTCTCGGACCGACACGCCACCGATGGTCAACGCGCCGTCGGCGTCGCGGTCGGCGGTCAGGGGCCAGGGACCGGTCATGGGCATCTCCGTGGCGTCGCCGCACCGTCGGTCCCGAGCGCAGCTCCGGGCGACAGCCGGCGGTGGGTCGTCACATCCGCTCCGGCGCACCGACGCGCAGGAGGCCGAGGGCGTTGGCGAGCACCTGCTTGGCGGCCACCGCCAGCCAGTAGCGGGCGCGGCCGAGCTCCTCGGCAGCAGCGCGTTCCTCCTCGGTGGCGTCGGCCGGGGCGAGGATCCGACACTCGGTGTAGAACCGGTGGAAGGTGCCGGCCAGCTCCTCGGCGTAGCGGGCGAGCCGCTGGGTCGCGCGCAGCTCGGCCGCCTCGGCCACGATGACCGGCAGCTGCGCCATCGCGCTGAGCAGCTCCAGCTCGGCAGGGTGGTCCAGCAGGGACAGGTCCGCGTCGCCCAACTCGCCGTGGTCGAAGCCGCGTTCGTCGGCCATCCGCAGCAGCGAGTTGATGCGAGCATGCGCGTACTGCACGTAGTAGACGGGGTTGTCCATCGACTGCCGCGCGACGACGGCCAGGTCGAAGTCCACCGCGGTGTCCAGGCCCTGCCGCAGGAAGTGGTAGCGGACGACGTCGACGCCGACCTCGTCGACCACCTCGTCCAGATCGATGGTCTCCCCGGCGCGCTTCGACATGCGCACCGGCTGACCGTCGCGCAGCAGGTTGACCAGCTGCCCGATCCGGATCTCGACCCGCTCCGGCGGCAGCCCCAGACAGGCCGCGGCGGCCTTCAACCGGGCGACATAGCCGTGGTGGTCGGCGCCGAGCAGGTAGTAGAGCTGGTCGGCGCGCGACCACTTGTCGCGCAGGTAGGCGCAATCGGACGCGAAGTAGGTCGGCCGACCGTCGGAGCGGACCAGCACCCGGTCCTTGTCGTCACCGTGCTCGGTGGTCTGCAGGAACAGCGCACCGTCGGTCTCGTAGGCCACGCCGCGTTCACGAAGTTCGGCGACCGTCTCCTCGACCGCGCCGGATGCGTGGAGCCCCTCGCGCTCGGAGTACCACACGTCGAAGTCGACGCCCAGCTCGTGCAGGACGTCCTCGATGCGCTGGCGCATCGCCTCGACGCCGAGCACGCCGACCCGCGCGGCGATACCGGGGTGGACCCGGGCGTCGCCGGCGGCCGTGCCGACATCGGTGTCGCCGTCCCGCAGCGCCTGCCCATCGTGGACGACCGCCGCGGCGTCATCACCGACCAGGTCGTCGTCCCCGGGTTGACGCTCGAACAGCTCGTCGCCGTGCTGCTCGCGCAACTCGGCGGCCACCTCCGCGATGGCGGCGCCGCGGTAGTGCTCGTCGCTGAGGTCCTCGCCGGCGGCCGTCAGCACGACCGACTCTCCGAAGATCCGCACCTGCTCACCGGCGTCGTTGACGTAGTACTCGCGGACCACCTCGTCGCCCGTGGCCTCGAGCAGCGCCGCGATGGCATCGCCGGTCGCCGCCCAACGGCCGGCGCCGACGTGCAGCGGGCCGGTGGGGTTGGCGGAGACGAACTCCACGTTGACACGACGCTGCTCATCCTGCGGCTTGCGGCTGGAACCGTAGGCCGCACCGGCCTCGATGACCCGGTGGACCAGCTCCTCGTGGTAGCGGTGCGCGAACCGGAAGTTGACGAACCCCGGGCCGGCGATCGACACCTCCTCCACCACGTCGGGGACGTCGAGGTGGTCGACGATCAACTGGGCGACCTCGCGCGGGTTGCGCTTGGCCGGCTTGGCGAGACGCAGCGCGGCGGTGGTCGCCCAGTCGCCGTGCTCGGGCTGCTTGGGCTTCTCGAGGTCCGGGTCGGCGGCCGGCAGCTCGGCGGCGTCGAGCGCGGTACGGATCCGCGCGTCGAGGTCACCGAGGACGGGGTCGAGCAGGTCGGGACGGGCCATCGTGGAGTCCGAGGGAGGTCGTGGGCATCGGCGGCGGAGCGTACGCCGATGCCGGCGTCGTGCCCACCGCGGGCGGCCGCACCAGGGCACGCACGGCCTGGTCCGGCAGCGGCTGCGGGCCGTCCGAGGGGAGGTCAGCCCGGTGGTGCGCTCACCGGGCATCGCCGCCGGTGCGGTCAACGGCTGGTTCGAGGTGCAGCGGTGCGCGATGTTCGGTCGAGCGGACCCCGTCGGTCGCGCGGAGCACGAGGGTGACGTCCTCGACGCGGGCGCGGCTGACGTCGGCGACGTAGGCGTCGCCGGTCAACCCGCGCGCGAAGGCGTGCTCGCGGCCCTCGCCGTCACGCAGCAGGACGTCGACGGTGACGTCCTCGCCGACCGGTGAGCTGGCCTGCCACTCGATCCGGAGGCGGTCGCCGTCACGGCCCGCCCGAGCACCTCCGGTCGTGCAGCTCGCGGAGCCGGTGGGTGTCAGCTGCGGCGGCCCGGTGGGGCTGCCCCCGTCGTCGGGCTCGACCACCACGTGCTGGAGGGTCGGCGGTCGCGACGGGATCCGGTCGCGGTGCAGGACCCGACCGTCCGTACGGAGCTCCAGGAAAGCCGCCTGGTCGTCGAACGGCACGTCGGCACGGACGTTGGTGACCCGCGGACCGTGCGGCGCGTCGACCGGCATCGAGGCGAAGTCGACCGCGGGCCGGACCCGGGCGAGGACCCCGTCGTCGGTGTCGAGCAGCACCACCTCGAACCGGCCGTCCCCGGCGGCCGGCTGGGGGTGGGCGACCTCGTAGCCGGGTGCCCGCTGGAACCGGAGGCGCTCGTCGAGGATCCCCTCGAACCGCAGGTAGCCGGGTGGCGCAACGGGCGGGTCGGGGGTGAGGCCCGCCGAGGTCGCGCCGAGGGGCACGACACGACGCTCGGCGGGCCCGGCTCCCTGCCCGTCGTCGACGGGCGGGGCCGCTTGCGGGTCCCGGCTGGGGTCAGCAGCGGCACCATCGATCGGTGAGCGCTGGTCAGCCGCGGCCACCTCCGGCCGATCGGCGCCCCACTGCCCCACGCCGTCTCCCCTGGATCGGACCTTGCCCGTAGGTCACTCGTCCTCGAGCCCCCCGTCAATGGGCCCCAGCCCGCAATGTCGCTCTCGGTAGGCGCCCGCCCTGACGCGTCAGCCGCGCAACGCGGTGTCGCCCCGGGTGGCGAGGAGGTCGCGAGGTCGCCTCTGGTACGTTGCTCGGCTGCGGCACGTACCGCCGTGCACGCCCCCGTAGCTCAGTGGATAGAGCACCGGCCTCCGGAGCCGGATGCGTAGGTTCGATTCCTACCGGGGGTGCCCACCGGGTCGGCCCCGTTCCCTCGTCGGAGCGGGGCCGACGTGTGTGCAACGGCGCGGGTGGGTCCCCGGATCGGGCCGCCGCCTCGGTCGGGCACGGTCGGCTGGTCCAGCGCCCTACGCTGCGCAGCCACCCGACCCGTGAGCAGCGGAGCGCCCATGGCCCCCATCGACGTCACCGATCCCTCGATCTACACCCGCACGATCGGGATCGAACACGACCCGCTCGACCTGCCGCGTCGCCACCTCGACGACCGGGGGCGGGAGGTCGCCCCGGACCTGCTCGCGCTGATGGGCAACACCCCGATGGTGGCGCTCGACCGGCTCTCGGCCGACGTGCCGCCGACGATCATCGCCAAGCTCGAGATGTTGAACCCGGGCGGGTCGGTCAAGGACCGCATCGGGATCTCCATGATCGAGGCGGCGGAGGCCTCCGGCGAACTCAAGCCCGGTGGCACGATCGTGGAGCCGACCTCCGGCAACACCGGGGTGGGACTGGCGATCGTGGCCGCCCGCAGGGGCTACCGCTGCGTGTTCGTCGTGCCCGACAAGGTGAGCAACGACAAGATCGCCCTGCTGCGCGGCTACGGGGCGGAGGTGGTGGTCTGCCCCACCGCGGTGGAGCCGGAGGACCCGCGCTCCTACTACTCGGTGTCGGACCGGTTGGCATCGCAACCGAACGCGTTCAAGCCGAACCAGTACTTCAACCAGGCCAACCCGACCACGCACATGCTCTCGACCGGCCCGGAGCTCTGGCGCCAGACCGACGGCCAGATCGACGCGTTCGTGCTGGGTGTCGGGACCGGTGGGACCGCCACCGGTGTCGGCCGCTACCTCAAGCAACGCAAGCCCGACGTGACGGTCGTCGGGGCCGACCCGGAGGGGTCGCTGTACTCCGGTGACGAGGCCCGCCCGTACCTGGTCGAGGGCATCGGTGAGGACTTCTGGCCGGAGACGTTCGATCCGTCGGTGGTCGACGTCTGGGAGCGGGTCTCCGACGCCGAGTCGTTCGCGATGGCCCGCCGCTGCG
>SKJX01000234.1 GCA_007121785.1 Nitriliruptoraceae bacterium | reverse complement strand
GATCCGCGTGTCGGTCCACGGAACGGACGACCGCCCGGACCCGTGCACCGCCGTCGACGAGCGCACCGATCAGGGCACGGCCGGTCTTGCCGCCAGCGCCGGTGACCAGCACCCGGCGCGGGGGACCGGGTTCGGGTGCTGTCGGGTACGGCCCGCCATGGGGGGTTGAGCGGACCGCACCCGACGATGGTCGGCGGCTCACGCGTCCGGGACCTGCGCAGCCTCGGCGAGCGCGCGGACCGCCTGGACGAACACCTCGATCGGTGGGGTCACCAGGCCAGCACCGACCTGCCCCGTCCCGGCGACCTTGCCGGCGATACCGGTGTTGACGGCCGGCACGGTGCCGGTGCGCACGACGCGGGTCGCGTCGATACCGATCGGGCTGCCGCGGAACTCCAGGATCGGGATCTGATAGTGCGGGTGCTCGCCGACCGCGATCCGGTACATCGACCGGGTCGCGTCCAACGCGTCCGACGCCTGGCCACCCACGAACCGCACGATCGCCGGTGCGGCCGCCATGACGAACCCGCCCATGCCTCCGGTCTCGGTGATCGTCGAGTCGCCGATGTCCGGGTTCGCGTCGTCGGGCCCGTAGTCCCCGAGGTACAGCCCGTCGGGGACGGACGCCGGTGCGGTGAACCACCGGTCGCCGGTGCCGGAGGCCTGGACGCCGAAATCGGTGCCGTTGCGGGCCATGGCGACCAGGACGGTCGAGCCGGGGATGTCGCGGGCCGGGTCGAGCGCGGACTTGGCGGCCGGCATGCCGAGGTTGAGGAAGAAGTGCTCGTTGCCGTTGATGAACCGCACCACGTCCGCCAGTTCCCGGCTGTCGAGCCCGGCTTCGAGCAGCGGCGGCACCATCTCGCGGACGAACAGCGCGGACGCGGCCCGGTTGCGGTTGTGGAGTTCGTCGCCCATCTGCATGGCCTGCTGGATGATCGCGCGCAGGTCCATCGAGCCGAGCCGGCGCACGCCGGCGTCCATCGCGGGGCCGAGCACCTGCTGCATCCAGGTCAGCCGCTCGCCGACCTCCGGGGCGTAGGCGCCGTAGCGCAGCACCTTGCCGAGCCCCTCGTTGAGGGTGCAGTAGGCGGTGTTGCCGAACGCACCGTTCTCGATCTCGAACATCGGCATCGACGGGCTGACCACCCCGGCCATCGGCCCGACCGCGCCGGCGCTGTGGCAGGGGGCGAGCTCCAGCTCGCCGCGCTGGCCGCGTCGCTCGGCTTCCTCCGGCGTGTCCGCCATGCCCTCGTACAGCATCGCGCCGATCAGAGCACCGCGCATCGGACCGGACGCCCGCTCCCAGGTGATCGGTGGGCCGGCGTGCAGGAACTGCCCGGACTCGATCCCGACCGCCTCGCGCGCCTGCTTGACCCCGACCCAGCGAGGCTCCGCCGAGGTGATGCGCTCGACGGCGGTCTGGTTGGCAGCGGCGGTCCGCGGGTCGGCGGCGATGCGGGCCAGCTCGGACGCGACGTCGGCGACCGGCGGACGCCAGTCGACCGCGATCGTCTCCACGCCCTGGTCGCGCAGGGTGTGCTCGAACAGCTCGACACCGGCGGTGATCACCGTCGGGGGGCCGTCGAGCAGGCCCCCCAGGGGCGAGCCGGTGGTCGCAGGGTCAGCGCTCACGGTGCGCTCCTGTCGTCTCGGGAAGCGGGGCTTCGGTCGATCAGTGGCCGGTCGGTGGGTCAGGTGCCGGCGTGGCACAGCGGTCAGCGTCGCGTCACCGGTCGCATGGCGGTCGGCGCTGCGTCACCGGTCAGCCGAGCACGCGCAGCGCGACACGGGTGGCGTCGGCGTTGGAGACGGTCACGTACGCGCCGGCCTCGGCGAGCGCGGCCGCCTGCCGGTCGCGGCCCTGCGGGTCGCCGACGGTGCCGCACAGCGACACCACGACGTCCAGAGCGCGGCCGGCGTTCGCGGCCGTCCGGGTCGCCTCCGCGATCGCGGGTGCCAGCTCCCCGGCCGGGTCCGCGTGGGCGCCGTGGCCCAGGACGACGTCGAGCAGCAGCACGCGAGTGTCGTCGCGTCCGGCTTCGGCCTCGATGCGTTCGAGCCGCAGTTGCTGGTCGATCATCGGGTGCGGGCGGCTTCGGGTGTACTCGTCCTCGCCGAGATCGAGCAGGACGTGCCCGTCGGCGGTCTGCTCCCCGTCCAGCCGCTGCTGCGGGTCACCGGCGATGTTGGAGGCCACCGGCCCGAGGGCGGCTTCCGCCAGGATCAGCGCCTCCGAACACAGGGTCCCGCCGGCGAACAGCCCGACCAGCCGGCCGTCCTGTCCGGTGGCGGTCGGGGCGTCGCCCCACGTGGCCCAGTCCGGCACCTCGCGACCGAGCGCCTGCACAGCCGATGCGGCGACGCCGGCCAGGTCGTCCTCGGTCGGTCCGAGCAGCCCGAAGATCACCGGGGTGGTCAGCTCCCCGGCGACCTCCCGGACGGCGGCGCCGACCGCCTCGTCCGGCGGCTTGGACAGCAGCACGATCAGCTCGGTGGCGGGGTCCTCGTCCAACGCCCGAAGCGCCTGCACGGTCGAGGCACCGCCGACGGCGGTCTTGAGGTCGCGGCCACCGACGCCAAGCACGTGGGACACGCCGACGCCAGCGTCGTCGAGCAGGGAGCTGAGTTGCTGCGCGCCGGTCCCCGACGCGGCGACGATGCCGACCGGTCCCGGCGCGACGACGTTGGCGAAGCCCAACCCGACCCCGGAGACGATCGCGGTGCCGGCGTCCGGCCCCATCACCAGCAGCCCCGCAGCCGCCGCTTCCCGCTTGAGGGCGACCTCGTGCTCCACGGCGACGTTGTCGCTGAACAGCATCACGTGCGTGCCGGTCCGCAGCGCGTCCAACGCCTCCACGTAGGCGTGTTCTCCGGGCGTGGAGATCAGTGCGAGCTGCCCACCGAACGCGGCCGCCTCACGGACGGTGCGGGGTGTCGGCGCGTCGCCGAAGCTGCCGGCATCGGCCCCACCGGAGGCGGCGGCAAGCGCGGCCGACAGCTCGGCCAGCGCCGCGTCCAGCGCGGTGTCGTCCGCTGCACGGATCGCGATCACCAGGTCGTTGGGGCCGGCGTCGGGCCGCTCGAACCCCATCCCGTCGAGCAGGTCGAGGTTGAGCTCGGTCGCCATCGCGACGAGCGCCGCCGCGACCCCGTCGGTGTCGCTGACGCGGCGGCTGACCTGCATCAAGCTGACGGAGTCGGCGTACGCGCCGGTTCGGACGTCGAGGTGGTCGACCATCACGGTTCCTCGTCATCGGTCGGTGGGTTCGGTGGACGGGTGCGGGCCCCGGTCGCGGTCAGCCGGGCACCAGGCTCCCGCGGTGCACGAGTCGGTCGGCGGCGGCCAGCAGCCCGATGGCCAGGTCGCGGCCGGAGGTCGAACCGACGGCGAGCAGCCGGTCGGTCGCGGCCCCCAGGTCGGTCGTGGCCGGGCCGGTCGTGCACGGCGTGTGCGCCGCGAGGGCGTGCAGCAGGTCGCCCGCGGGAGCGGCGACCTCACCGCGTGCGGCGTGATCGAGCAACGCGAGCGAGACGCCGGTCGTCCGTCCCGTCGCCTGGCGGACCAGGTCCGGGCCAACCGCGTCCAGGGTCGCCGTCAGCCGTCGAGCGTCCCCCACCGCGGACGAGAGCGCCCGCAGGCCGGCGAGGACACCCGCCAGCACGTCGTCACCGGACGGGGTCAGGCCGGGGCCACACCCGATCAACTCAGCGGCGGTGGCGCGCACCACCTCGACGTCGCCGTCGACGAGTCCGCCGGCCACGATCGTGGCCGGCGCGACCAGGTCAGCGGGGAGCCGGCCGCTGCGCTGCTCGAGGTGGGTGTGCAGCGCCACGCTGGCCGCGGCGAGCCGGACCGGATCGGTGACCGGCAGGCTCGGCACGGCCGACCGCCAGCGGGCAGGGCGGTAGACGGCATCCCCGAGCGCGAGCGTCCCGTCACCGATGCAGCCGGCCTGACCCTGGTGCAGCTGCCGGAACGGACGGTCGGTGTGGCGGTCGAACACGGCGAGCGCGTTCGGGTGCGCCACCCCGTCCGCGGTGACCAGCGTGACCAGCTTCGGGGGTGCATCCGAGGGGACGTCAGCGACCACCTCGACGTACGCCGCGTGGGGGAACACCGCCAGGACGCGGACGTCACGCACCGGTCCGAGCAGCAGCTCGCGGACGGGGAGGCTGGCGACGACGGGTGTCACGGGCGGACCCGGGTCCCGGTGTGGCCGTCGACGGCCTCGCGGGCGTGGTCGAGGTCCGCGATGACCGAACGGCCGCCGGTGCGCTCCACGAACCGGCAGGCGGCCTCGACCTTCGGGCCCATCGACCCGGCACGGAAGTGGCCGGCAGCCTGGTGGTCGCGCAGTTCGCCGACGGGGACCTCGTCGAGCCAGCGCTCCTCGTCGGTACCGAACCCGATCGCGACGCCGGCGACGTCGGTGAGGATCACGAACGTCTCGGCACCGAGCTCCTCCGCCAGCCGGGCTCCGGCGAGGTCCTTGTCGATGACGGCCTCGACCCCGCGGAGCGGTTCGTCGACACCAGCGACGACCGGGATCCCGCCTCCGCCGTTGGCGACCACGATGGCGCCGTCGTCGAGCAGCAGCTGCACGGCCTCGCGGTCGAGGCTCTCACGCGGCTCCGGTGACGGCACGACCCGACGCCAGCCGCGGTCGGGCACCTGGGCGTAGGCCTGGCCGATCGCCTGGCGGCGCGCGACCTCGTCCTCGTCGTCGAGGTAGGGGCCGATCGGCTTGGAGGGGTCGTCCCACGCCGGGTCGTCGAGCTCGACGCGGACGCGGCTGACGACGGGGACGACCGGTCGCTCGATCCCCCGACGCTGCAGTTCGTAGCCGAGCGTGTCGGCGATCGTGAAACCGATCGTGGCCTGGGTCTGGGCGACGCACCAGTCGAGCGGGACCGGGGGCACCACGTCACGGGCGAGCTCGTTCTTGATCAGGACGTTGCCGACCTGCGGTCCGTTGCCGTGGGTCACCACAAGCCGGTCCAGGCCGGCCTCGACCAGCTCGGCGACCTGCATCATCGTTCGATGGAGGTTCTCGGTCTGCTCCGCGGCGGTGCCGGCGCCACCGGCCGGTGAGATCGCGTTGCCGCCGAGGGCGACGACCGTCGGTACCGACACGGGAACCCCCTGCTTCGTTGCTGGTCTCCCCCACGCTAGGGCCGCTGACGGCGCAGCGCCTTGGCAACTGCCGCCGATGAACCACCGATGTCCTCGGCAGACCCTGCCGCGGGGCGCGGCGGTTGCCCGGTGCGCCCCGGCGGCGGATCGTGGGCCGGGATGGGTCGGACCGCGCCGGCGATGACGGCGCGGTCCGACCCATCGTGCGTCGTGGCGCGGTCAGCTCACTCGTCGTCGCGCAACTGCTGCTTGCCCGGGATGTCCTCCGGACGCAGCACCTCGTCGTAGGTGCCGATCCCGCGCTCCTCCGGGGTGCCCGGGATGAGGTTGTCGAGCAGGATGCCGAGCACCGCCGCCGTGGCGATCGAGTTCGACAGGATCGAGGTGAGGAACGTGGTCGCCCACTCGATACCGAAGAACGTGAAGTCGTCCGCCGCCTCGGTCCCGAAGAACGCCGGGAACGCCAGGCCACCGAACAGCAGGAAACCGACGATCATCAGGTTGCGCTGCGAGTCCATGTCGGCCCGGCGCAGGTTGGACAGCCCGACGGCGGTGATGAGCCCGAACAGCGCCAGGTAGACGCCACCGACGACCGGGACCGGGATCGTGGCGACCACGGCACCGATCGGCGCCAGCAGGCCGAGGACGATCAGCGCGCCCGCGCCGAAGAGGACCACGACCCGGCTGGCGACCCTGGTGAGGCCGACCAGACCGATGTTCTCCGAGTACGAGGTCGAGGAGAACCCACCGAACACGCCCGTCAGCGCGCAGCCGATGCCCTCGGCGCCGAGGCCCTTGTTGATCGTCTTCGAGCTCGGGTCACCGGCACCGGCGATCCGGGAGATGGCGTGGTAGTCACCGAACGACTCGATCGAGGACGCCAGGTAGGCGGCCAGGATCGCGATGATGAACCCGAAGTCGAAGATCGGCGTGCCCCACGGGAAGATGATGCCGCCGCCGCCGACCTCGAACCCGCGGAACCACGCGGACTCGCCGACGACCGCGAAGCTGACCGCCGCGTCGGAGCCCTCCTCGATCAGCCCGGTCGCCGTACCGAGCAGCGCGACCAGGTAGGCCGCGATGATCGCCATCAGGATCGGGAACAGCGAGAACATCCGGACCTTCGGCGCGAGGATGAGCGCGAAGACGAAGATCAGCACCAGCGTGAGGACCGCCAGCCCCCAGCTGCCCGACGCGTTGTCGGCCGCAGCCTGGAACAGGCTCAGACCCACCAGGGCGATCACCGGCCCGATCGTGATCGGTGTGATGAACCGCCGCAGCACGCCCATCAACCCACCGAAGCCGACGATCAACGGCAGCAGCGCGCCGGCGATCACCATCCCGGCGATCACCTGCATGCCTTCGGCGCCCTGGTAGACCCCGGCGATCGCGAAGAACGGACCCAGGAACGCGAACGAGACCCCCTGCACGATCGGCAGTCGGGTCCCGATCGTGACCTGGATGATCGTGGCGACACCGGAGGCGATGAACACCGAACTGATCAAGATCGCCAGGTTCGGACCGGTCAGATCCAGCGCACCACCGATGAGGAACGGCACCGCGATCGTCGCACCGAACATCGTCAGGACGTGCTGGAGCCCGAGCCCCGCCGCCTTGGGTATCGGCTTCGGGACGTCGTCCAACCCGTAGTTCAACTCCGTCATCGAAGCACTGCTACTCATCGTTGCTCCCCTCCCTGGCCCCCAAGCCTGGGTCCTGGTGTGGCCGCCGTGAGCGGCGTCTGACGCATCGCCGTTGCCGGGCTCGACGCTCCCGTCCGCTGACCACCACGTGCTCCGCAAGGCTCGACCGGACGGGGTCCGTCCGACCGCCATGGCAGCCTAGGGAGCCGACGTCCACGACGTCGCTGGCAGAGGTTGACGACGGACCATGGCAGAGGTTCACGAAGGACGCTGGCGGGTTCTGTGGGCCGCCGAGGCCGCGTGGTTGGTGGCTCAGTCCGCCCGGACGATCGCGGCGACCGGACCGCCGCCGAGAGGCCCCTGGTGCAGTGCCGCCACGGACACGAACACCGCGGAGTCGCCGATGGTGGCCGCCGCCACACCGCCGACCGCGCCCTTGAGCTGACGGTGGTGGTGGACGTCGGAGTCGTCCAACGGCAGCTGACGACGACCCCGCAACGTGCCGCGCGGGTCCGCCTCGCACTTCATGAACACGTTGACCAGGCGGTCGCCGAGGTCGGTGTAGTGCGGACGTCCCGGCAACTCCAGGCCGGCGGAGCGGATGGCATCCCAGATGCCGTCCTGATCGATCGCGTCCTTCATCTCCGCGTGGCCGGCGCGGTAACGGCTCTTCGCCCCCGGGGCGTTGCCGACGACCACGATCTGGGCCCGATCGAGTTCCACGCCCGACGAGCAGGAGGCCACCGAGGAGTACAGGTCGTGGTTCTTGCCGATCTCCTCGGGCTCGGGCACCCGGTCGATCTCGCCGAGCGCGTAGGCGATACCCAGCCCGGTCGTGCCGTTGGAGATGTCCATCGAGAACAGCGTGTCCTCGGTGTAGACGGTCTCACCGCGTGCGTGCGCGTCCGCGATGGTGTCCTGCACCAGCAGTGGCGTCTTGGTCTGGACGTAGTGCACGTCCGCCACGTCGGTGATGCCGGCCTCCGCCATCGCCACCTTCACGCCTTCGGCGACCTTCTCGACCATCGCCGGGCGACCGATGTCCTCGGGGAGCAGCACCTCCGACATGGCGATACCGACCGACAGACGCTTGTCGTCGGTGTCGACACCCTTGTCGTCACCGACCTTGGCGAAGATGGTCGCGTGGGGGGTGATGACCCCGTCGCACCCGCCGGACCAGGCCATCGGGACCTGCTTGACCTCGTCCTCGCTGCGCGTGCCCTTCTCGAGCAGCACGCCGCGGAACGCCTGATCGGAGAGGATGCGCGTGTAGTCGTTGACGCCGCCGTTGCCCTCGGTCTTGCCGATGACGGCGATGACCTCGTCTGCGGCGAACACGCCCTGATCGATCAACTCGGCCAGACCGGATGCGTCGCTGACACTCTTGATCTCGACCTTACGGACCTCGAACGGCATGGGGCTCCCTCGCGTGGCTTGCGGGTGGTCGTCGATGCGCGTGCCGGCGTGGTGGGAACGGTCGCGACCGTGGACCCGTCAACCTAACGGCTCCACCGCCACCGGCTCCATGTGGAGTTCGTACGATGGAAGCCCGACGTCGCTAGCATCACCTGCCAATCCGCGGCCGTTCGTCGCATCGAGGGCTCGTGTCCGACCCCCAACCCACCACCGACCCAACCGCGCTGGACCGGGCGGCCACCACCTCGACGGCCACCACCTCGTGGGCCACCGGTGACCGAGGGCCGAGCGCAACGTCGTTGGAGGAGGTCCTCGATGCCCGATCGCTCGCCACCGCCAGGGTGCTCGCGGGCCGGGCCGGCCTCCATCGCCGGGTCGAGCGGCTCAACGTCATGGAGGTGCCCGACATCCTGCCGTGGGTCAAGCCCCACGAGTTCCTGCTGACCACCGCCTACCCCTTGCGCGAGCAGGCCGACGCCCTGCCGGGGCTGCTCCGTGACCTCGACGACGCCGAGCTGGCCGGCGTCGGGGTCAAACTCGGCCGCTACCTCGAAGCACTGCCTGACACCGCGCTGGAGGTGGCCGAGGAGCGTGGCTTCCCGCTGATCCAGCTCCCCGACGACGTCGGGTTCGACGAGATCCTCAACGAGGTCCTCACCGGCATCCTCAACCGGCAGGCGCAGGCGCTGGCACGCTCGGAGCGGATCCACAACGCCTTCCTGCAGCTGGTGTTGCGCGGCCACGGTCTCCCGGAGATTGTCCGCGACCTAGCCGAACTGGTCGATGCACCCGCCGCGATCGTCGGCCCCGACGGCCGGCTCCTGGCCAGCGCCCGTCTGGAGGAGCTCACCGATACATCGCCCACGGAGCTCACGCTCAGCGGGACCGGCGTCCGACTCGACGACACGGAGCTGGCGGTGGCCACGGCACCGATCGTCGCGGGCTTGCGGGAACATGGTCACATCGTCGCCTTCCCCGGGCAGGCCGGTCCGACCGCCGACGTCCAGGCGTTGGAGACCGCCGCGACCGTGGCGGCGCTGACCCTGACCAAGCAGCTCGAGGTGCAGGCGGTCGAGGACAAGTACCGATCCGACCTCATGCACGACCTGTTGCGGGAGGTTGACGATCCCGATGATGCCCGACGGCGCGCGGCCGGCTTCGGGTGGGACCTGGACCGGACGCTGATCGTGATGGTCCTGCGGCTCGACGAGCCCGCGGAGCTGGTGCTACCGGACGAGATCACCCGGCGCCCACCACTGGCCGCCACCGTCCGTCGCGCCGTGCTGGAGCGCGACCCGGCCGCGGCGATCGTGCGCTTCAGCCACGAGGTCGTCATCCTCACCGCCGCGTTCGACGCCCCCGACGGGCGCGACGAGTCGCGCCGGTTCGTGCGACGACTCGCCAGCGAGGCGATGGCCGCCGCCGGCGGCTCGGTGTCCGCCGGGTTGTCGCGCCCCGTCGAACGGATCACCGGCATCGCCAACGCCTACGACCAGGCGGGCCGCGCCCTGAGCATCGGCCGCAAGATCCACGGCCTTGGTGGCGTCGTCCACTTCGACGACCTGGGCGCCTACCGGCTGCTGTCGCTGGTCGAGGACAAGGACGAGTTGCGGTCCTTCGTGACCGAGACGCTCGGGGAGCTCGCCACCGAGGACGAGACCGCGATCGACCTTCGACACACCCTCTCGATCCTGTTGGACACCGGCGGCAACGTCGCCGAAGCCGCCCGACGGTTGCACTTCCACTACAACACCCTCCGCTACCGCATCGACAAGCTCGAGGGCCACATCGGCCCGTTCATGACCGACGCTCGGACACGGTTGGACGTGCAGTTGGCTCTGCTCGTGCTGGAGATGCGCGGACTCGAACCACGCGGATGACCCGCCGGTGAGGCCCCCGGCGGTCAGCTGAGCAGGGCGATGCGCCCCTCGCCGTAGCCTTCGACGCTCACGGTCCAGTCGTGGCGCACCGCCGGGTTGGTCGCCACGGCCGCGAGGTCCTCCGCCACCTCGCCCGGGACGGGGCGGAACTCCCGGAGCACCACGTGCGGTGTCGTCGGGCTGTTCAGCAGGCGAGAGGCGACGTTGATGACCTCGTGCATGAACTCGGCGAGGTCGCCGTCGAGTTCGCCAGCCGCGTCGACCTCCTGGCGGGTCTCCTGCGGCGGCATCGCACCGATAGCGGCCCCCGCCGCGGTCGACAGGTCGAGATCGGTGACGGCGATGGCGGCCACCTCACCGTCATCGAACCGGAACCCCGACAGGTAGGACATGCGCTCGGGGTCGAGCTCGAGGTCCGGGCCGGGCCGGACCGTGACGGGACGTCCGAGCAGGTCGCGCAGCAGGTCCCGGAAGGATGCACGGGCTGGCAGGGGACAACGGGCAGCCATGGGGCCCCTCTAGACCGCGCTCGCCAGCGCGTCGTCCAGCGCTTCGGGGGTGAACGGCTTGCTCACCAGGAAGCGGGCGCCGTTGCTGCGGGCGAGCTCGTGCATCTCCGGGGTGGACTCGGAGGTGACGAACCCGAAGCTCGGGCAGGAACCGGCGTCGTTGAGGGCCTGCAGCAGTTCGATGCCCGTCATCTCCGGCATGTTCCAGTCGGAGATGATCAGGTCGGGCTGTTCGGCCTGTGCGGTAGCGAACGCTTCCTTGCCGTCCACGGCTTCGACGATCGTCGCACCCGCCACCCGATCGAGGGTCGAGAGCGCGCGTTTGACGATGGCACGCATGGCCTTGCTGTCGTCGACAACGAGGATCTTCACGGTCGTGTCCTTCGATCGGCCGGCCCGTCGCGGGGCATGCCGGCTGGGTGGTCGGTTCCTAGAGGGTGTCGTCACGTTGCATCAGCGCCACGACCACGAGATCACCATCGCAGTCCTGCCCGATCCGGTCCTTGATGACCGTGCCCGGCAGGGTGACGCGGTAGTCGCGTCCGGCGGTCACCGACGGCAGCGACAGGGTGCTGCTGCCGCCGAGCGCGGACTTGACGTTCCCGCCCGCCATGTTGGCGAGCTCGCCGACGGTGTCGGTGACCTCCTCATCGGTCAACTCGCCCGGCTCCAGAGCGAACATCAGCTGCGCAGCCCGCAGGGCGAGGTTCTCACCCAGCTGCACGCTCACCGCCCCCTCGAAGTCCCCGGTGATCTGGACCACGCCGGTCACCACGCGCTCGTCCGGCGGGAAGGTGTCCGACGCGCGATGACCGTCGAGCGTCAAGCCCAGGATCGCCGCGAAGATGTCCCCGGTGATCCGGTCGAGTTCGATCTCGGCGAGTTGCATGTTCGTCTCCTCGTATCAACGCGGGCGGTAGGTCGTCGCGCCGTCGGTCACCACGCGCTCGTAGCTGTCGTCGATGTTCAGGGTGGTCTCGGAGGTCCCGAGGATCAGGTGCCCATCGGGTCGCAGCACCGTGCGGCACCGGGCCAGGATCTCCTGCTTCGTCCGGTGCTCGAAGTAGATGAGGACGTTGCGCAGGAACAGCACGTCGACCTGGGGCACGAACGGCCACGGGGTGACGAGGTTGAGCGATCGGAACTCGACCATCTGCCGCAGCTGGTCCGAGATGCGCCAGTGCGAGCCGTCCCGGACGAAGTGCCGCACCAGGCGCGGTGCTGCCAGCCCACGGTTGACCTCCAGCTGGGTGAACCGGCCAGCGGCTGCCCGCCCCAACATGTCCGCGGAGATGTCCGTGGCGATGATTCGGACGTTCCAGTCGCGGACGACCTGCGGGAACCGCTCGACCAGCAGCATGGCCAGGGTGTACGGCTCCTGGCCGCTGGAAGCGGCGCCGCACCAGAAGTTCAAGGCCTGCTGGGAGCGCCGCTGCTCGATCATGCTCGGCAGCAGCGAACGTTCCAGCGCCCCCCAGAGCCGTGGGTCGCGGAAGAAGCTGGTCTCGTTGGTGGTCATCGCATCGACGACGACGTCGCGGAGATGACCGCTACGGTCCGCCCGCAGTTGGGCGACCAGGTCACCGAGGTTGCTCGCGCCCTGCTGCCGGGCGATCGGCGCGAGTCGAGACTCCACGAGGTAGCGCTTGCTGTCGTCGAGCACGATCGCGGACCGCTCGCGCACGACGTCGCGGACGTAGGCCAGGTCGGCGGTGCTGAGTGTCATCGGGCGACCTCCGTCCGACGTGCAGCCGTCGGCACCTCGGCACGAGCCGCGATCCGCGCCGCCACCTGGCCCAGCGGCACCACCTCGTCGGCCAGTCCTGCTTCGGCCACCGCACCGGGCATCCCCCAGACCACCGAGGTTGCCCGGTCCTGCGCGATGACCGCGCCGCCGGCCTCCCGGATGTGCTCGCAGCCGCGACGGCCGTCGGCGCCCATCCCGGTGAGCACCACCGCGAGGACACCGTCGCCGTAGACGTCGACGGCGGTGCGGAAGAGCACGTCGGCCGACGGCCGGCAGGAGTTCTCCATCGGCGCATCGGTGAGGTGGGTGATCGCCCCGCCACCACCAGCGAGGACCTCCAGGTGTCGGCCGCCCGGAGCGATCAGGACCTGACCAGCCCCGACGGGCTCGCGGTCCCCTGCCTCGCGGACGTGAAGGGACGAGTGGCTGTGCAGCCGCTCGGCGAGCAGCCGGGTGAACATCGCCGGCATGTGCTGGACGATGAGCACCGGCACGCCGAGATCAGCGGGCAGCGCCGGGATGACCTCGGCCAGGGCGTTGGGGCCACCGGTCGAGACCGCAATGACCACCGCCTCGACCGTCGATGCACCACGCCGCTGCGGGAACGGGCTCGGTGCCGGCACCGTGCGTGTCGCCGGACGTGCCGGCGCCGTGCGGGTAGCCGGCACCGTGCGGGTGGCCGGCGCCGTGCGGGTGGCCGGCGCCGTGCCAGCCCCGGGCCCACCCGTCCGCCCCGTGAGGGTGTGGATCTTCGGCACCAGATCCTCGCGGATGCGAGCCATCGCTTCGGTGACGCTGCCGACGTTCGCCGGCTTGGTCACGTACTCGTTCGCGCCGTTCATCAGCGCTTCCATCGTCACCGAAGCGCCGCGTTCGGTGAGGGTGGAGAACATGATGACGGGCAGGTCAGGGTGGGTGGTGCGCAACTGCTTGAGCGTCGCCAGACCGTCCAGCACCGGCATCTCGACGTCCAGGGTGACCAGATCCGGGTTGACCTGGGCGATCTTCTGCAGCGCGATGCGGCCGTTCGGTGCGGTACCGACGACCTCCAGGCCCGGTTCCTGCTGAAGCAGGTCCGTGACGATCCTGCGGACGACGACCGCATCGTCAACGACCAGGACGCGCGTGCCGGGCATGGACTCGCTCCTCACGTGCCTGCCGCGACAAGCTCGAGCTTCTCGCGGATCACCTGGGCCGTGAACGGCTTCATCGCGTACTCGTCCGCGCCGGCGTCCAGCGCCTCGACCATGTGGCCGACGTCGCCCTCCGTCGTGACCATCACGATCGTCAGTGATGCGAACCGTTCGTCCGCCCGGACCTGTCGGACGAACTCCAGACCGTTCATGACGGGCATGTTCCAGTCGACCAACGCGAGCTCGATACCCGGGGTGCGGTCGAGCACCTGGAGGCCCTGCCGACCGTCGCCGGCGCACGTGACCTCGTAATCGAGGTCCTCAAGGATCCGTGTGAGGATCGCTTGGGTCGCTCGTGAATCATCGATCACGATGGCGTTCATCCGGTCCTCCCGAGGTCTTGCTGAGCAGGGCGCGATCAGGCCGGGGCCGGCAACTGCACCGCACGGTCGGTGTCGAGGACCAGTAGCAGCCGGTCATCGAGCTTGTACGTTCCGGTGATCAGTTCCCGGGCGACCCCGTCCAGCGTCTCGGGTGGCCCCTCGAACGTCGTCTCATCGACGTCGACGACGTCGCCGATGGCGTCGACCAGCAGACTGAGCTCACCCCCCGAGCTCCGCACGACGATGTTCATCGGCTCCTCACCTGCCTCACGATCCGGCAGGTCGAGGCGACGCCGCAGGTCGAGCGCGGTGACGATCTGCCCACGCAGGTTGATCAGTCCCCGAACCACCTCATGCGCCAACGGCACGGGGGTCAGCGCCTGGCTGCGCATCACTTCCTGGACCCGGTCGACCTCGACGCCGAAAGTCAGGTGCGCGAGACGGAAGCTGCAGAACTGTGTCGTCATGATCACATCACGCCCGGGTCGTTGCCGAGCAGGACCTGGATGTCGAGCACATCGGTGACCCGGCCCTGGATCACCGCTGAACCGAAGACGCCGTGCCCGGTTGCGCCGCCATCGAGGTCGACATCCTCCTCGACGATGTCGAGGATCCGGCCAACCACCAGCCCGACGCTGCGCTCCTCGTCGCGATGGACGACGACATCGAGCACCTCGGGCGGCTCGACGAAGCCGGCGCCCAGGAGGTCACCGAGCCGGCGCAGCGGCAGGATCGCGTCGCGGTACTGCACGACCTCCTGCCCGCCGGCGTGCTCGATCGCGTCGGCGCGGAACTCCTCGAGCCGTTGGACGTCGGCGAGCGCGATGGCGGCACGGCGGTCGTCACCGACCTCGACCAGCAACAGCGTCCGGCGCTCGGTGTGTTCGGTAGCGACCTCGTCGACCTCGGTGCTCATGGCACGATCGGCGCTCTCGGACACCACACGGGCGCGTTGGGCGATGCCGAGCACGTCCAGGATCAACGCGACCCGGCCGTCGCCCAGGATGGTCGCGCCGGAGAACAGCGTCGCCTCCTTCAGGTGCGAGCCGAGGGGTTTGACCACGATCTCCTCGGTGTCGTGGATCAGATCCACGATCAGTCCGAAGCTCTGGCCGTCGGCGTGGAGCACCACGATGTTGATCGCTTCGCCCGAACGGTCGCGCTCGTGACCGAGTTGGCTGGAGAGGTCGACGATCGGCAGCAATCGTCCACGCAGTCGGTAGACCGGTACGCCGTGGACCAACTCGATCGCCGATGCGGCCTGATCCCCATCCAACCGGAGCAGTTCGATCAGGCTCAGCTGCGGGATCGCGAAGCGGTCGTCCCCACTGGAGACCATCAGGGCCGGCACGATCGCCAGCGTGAGCGGGATCTTGACCTTGAAGCTGGTGCCCTGCCCGAGCTCGGTCTGGACGTCGACGGTGCCCCCGATGCGCTCGATGTTGGTGCGCACCACGTCCATGCCGACACCGCGGCCGGAGACGCTGGTCACCTCCGCGGAGGTCGAGAAGCCTGCCGAGAAGATCAGGTTGACCGCTTCACGGTCGCTGAGCCGGGTCGCCTGGTCCTGCGTGACGATGCCGGAGCTGACCGCCTTGGCGCGGACACGGTCGGCGTCGACGCCGCCGCCGTCGTCGACGATCTCGATGTTGACCTGGCCGCCCTCGTGGAAGGCACGCAGCACCAGCTGCCCTTCCTCGGACTTGCCGGCCGCGACACGATCCTCCGGTAGTTCGATGCCGTGGTCGACGGCGTTGCGGACCAGGTGCGTCAGCGGGTCCTTGATCGCCTCGATGATGGTCTTGTCGAGCTCGGTCTCCTGCCCCTCCATGACGAGGCGGACCTGCTTCCCGCAGGACAGCGACAGGTCGCGAACGACCCGCGGCAGCTTGTTCCACACGTTGCCGATCGGCTGCATCCGGGTCTTCATGACCCCCTCCTGCAGCTCGGTCGTGACGAGGTTGAGCCGCTGCGAGGCGCCGGTCAGCTCGTGCTCGGTGTCGTCGCTGACCAGCTGGACCAGCTGGTTGCGGGTCAGCACCAGTTCCCCGACCAGGTTCATCAGATCGTCGAGCAACCCGACGTCGACCCGGATCGAGGTGTCGGCGACGCTGCGCTGTCCGTTGTCGACCTGCGCCTCGACGGCGGACGCGACCGCTTCCTCGCTGGCCTTGCCGTCGTCGACCAGGATCTCACCGAGCCGGCGAGGATCGCCGAAGTCCTGCTCGAGAGCGGCGAACGACACGTCCTCGGCGTCGACGTCGCCCCGCTCCACCAGCAGGTCACCGAGCCGAGGGCCGTGGTCGTCGCCGGTGTCGTCGTCCGCTGGCGAGGTGTCGTCGGGGGTCGAGGTGTCGACGTCGGCCACAGCCGATGCGTCGACTGCCGGAGCCTCAGCCTCGCCTGACGCCGGATCGTCGGCCTGGAGACGGCCGAGCTGGTCGGCCAGCGCGGTGACGTCCTCGGTGCCCTCCTCACCGGTGCGTTCGATCTCGCCGAGCATGCGACGGATCGCGTCGCCGGTGGCCAGCAGGGCGCTGGCGATCTCCTCGGTCACGTCGAGCTCGCCCGCTCGGAGGCGCCCGAGGAGGTTCTCCGCGACGTGAGCGAGGGACTCGAGCGCGTTGAACCCGAAGAAGCCGGACGTGCCCTTGACGGTGTGGATCGTGCGGAAGATGCTGCCGATCACCTCACGGTCGGCGGGATCGCGCTCCAGCGCGAGGAGATCCTCGTCGTACGCGTCGAGGTTCTCGTAGCTCTCGACTAGGAACTCACCGACGATCTCGTCGATCTCGCTCACCACCACACCTCACCGGGCCGCAGGTCCGTGCGCCGCCCACGGGAGCGGGCTCGCTTGGACCTCCATCGGCCACGGTGGGGTGGGGTCAAGGAGAGCCGGTCGGGAACCCGGGGGCGGGAACCGTGCGCTCGTCCGGCACCAGGACGTAGTCATCCTCAGCCGCCGTCGCGGCGCTGACGGGCAGGAGCCGGCCGCGCAGGTAGCGGTAAGGCTGGTAGCCGTGCACGGCGATGGCGTCCAGCACGTCCTGCGCCGTCGCGTCGAACCGCTGCTGGTGTAGGTCGTCGGCCTCGATCACCACGATCGGTCGCAGCTCGGTCAGCACGCGGGTGGCGCCGGACAGCACCAGCAGCTCCGCCCCTTCGACGTCGCACTTGAGCACGTCGACACGCTCGAACCCGACCGCGGTGACCACGTCGTCCAGCCGCCGGGTGGGGACCGAGATCCGGCGTGCCGGGAACCCGGCGAACGCAGCTGCCGCGTCCGGGTCGCCGGTCGATCCCCGCAGGTGCGCCCGTGTCGGCACCACCGGGACCCGCAGGTCGACCTCGTCTGAGCGGTCGCCGAGCGCGACCGGGGCGAGGGTGACCTGCCCCCCGAGCCCGGCCAGCCGGACGAGGTGACGCAGCACGGCGAACGAACGGGGCCGTGGTTCCACGCCCAGCACCCGACCGGCCGGCCCGGCCTGCGCGGCCATCACCAGCAGGTGCGCACCCCCGGCGGCGCCGATGTCAACGCAGCGGTCACCCGGTCGGACCAGCCACCGCAGGAGCAACAGCTCCTTCTCCAGGAACGGGACCCGGTCCAACGCCCGCTCGAGGCGGGTCGGTCGCCCACCGTCGGTCGTGGGATCCGCGCGCACGGGGGTCAGCGTCCCGTGATGGTGGGCACGACGTCGACGATCGGGGTGTCCCCCGAGATCAGCTCGAACACCGCACCGATGCTGCGGTCGTCCTCCAAGCACGTCGCCATCACCGCCGCGACGTCCTCACGGGGGATCGTCCCGCGCTCATCGAGCCGGGGCACACCCACCTGGACCCGCCCGGTGCCGGGCTCGTGCAGCAGACCGCCGGGACGCACGATCGTCGCGTCGAGCCCGCTGGCCTGCAGGATCCGGTCACGAGCGTGCATGGCGGCGAGGTAGTGGCGGATCCGCTCGTCGCCTCGGAGCGGATCGTCGGCAGAGATCGCGGAGAGCATCACGAACCGGCGCACCCCTGCGTCCACGCATCGGTCGATCACCCGGACGGCACCGTGCAGATCCACGCGCAACGTGGCATCCGGCCCGGTCTTGGAGCCTGACCCGGCGCAGAACGCGACCGCGTCGACCCCATCCACGATCCCGTCGAGGTCGCCCTCGAGGTCACCGAGCACGGTCGTTGCGCCCAGGTCGGTCAGCGCCGATGCCTGCTGCTCGTCGCGGATCATCGCCCGGACCTCGTGCTCCCGGCCGAGCAGATCACGGACCAGTGCGTTACCGGTCCCGCGCGTCGACCCGATCACCAGAACCCGCATGCATCGTCCTCCTCGTCATCGCTGGTGTGCGACGCTAGAGCCTGCCCCGTGACGATGCGCCCGCTCCCCCCGACCGAAGGACCGACCGTGCCGAGCCCGCCGCGCCCCGGCGATCCCGTCCCCGACCTGACGTTGCCGGACCTCGACGGCCACGTCACCTCGCTGAGGGACCTGGCCGGCCGTCCCGTGTTGGTGTCGTTCCTGCGGCATGCGGGCTGACTGATCTGCCGTGCGCACCTCGTGAAGGTGCGTGATCGCTACGACCGGTGGGCCGCAGCCGGTGCATCGGCATGCTTCGTCGTGTTCGACGATCCGGCGCTGGTCCGGCGCACGATGCTGCGCGGTCTCGACGACCTGCCGTTCCCGGTGCTGGTCGACCGCGACCGCGAGAGCTACGCCCGCTGGGGGCTCGCCCGGGCACCGTGGTGGAAGATCTGGCTCGACCCGAACGTCTACAAGGTGTACGGCCGGCTGCTGCGGGCCGGTGAACGGTTGAGCGTCGGCGGGGTCGATGTGCTCCAACTCGGCGGCGACTTCATCGTCGGCCCCGACCTGCGCATCACCTACAGCCGCCCGCAGCAGCGCGACGACCGTCCGCCGGCCGGCGAGCTCCTCCACCACGCACGCGAAGCTGGCCACGACCACGACTGAACCGGGGCCGACCCGGCCACCCGGATCCGACCGACGACGAGGAGACGACGAGGTGGCACGGGTCGACCTGGCAGTGATCGGGGGCGGCACCGCCGGCCTGGTGGCCGCGATCGGGGCCGCCAACCAGGGTGCGAAGGTGGTCCTGGTCGAACGCGCGCGGACCGGTGGGGACTGCCTGTGGTCCGGGTGCATCCCGTCGAAGGCGCTGATCGAGGCCGCCGCGGCGGCTCACACCGCGCGCAGCTCCGACCACCTCGGCGTCGCCACCGATGGCGTCACCGTGGACCTGCACGCGGTGATGAAGCACGTCCAGAGCGCGATCGCGACGCTCGAGCCGCACGACTCCCCTGAACGACTGCGCCGCCTGGGCATCGAGGTGGTCCACGGCGACGCCCAGCTGACCGGTCCGGACCGGATGCAGGTCGAGGGACGCACGATCCGGTTCCGGCGCGCCATGATCGCGACCGGGTCGGAACCGGTGGTCCCGGACCTGCCCGGGTTGGCCGCGGCGGGTCCCGTGACCAACGAGACCCTGTGGGGCCTCACCGAGCTACCGGAGCGGTTGGCGGTGCTCGGAGGTGGGCCGATCGGTTGCGAGCTCGGGCAGGCGTTCGCTCGGCTGGGCTCGAAGGTGACGATCGTGGAGATGGTGGAGCGGCTGTTGCCACGGGAGGAGCCGGCCGCCAGCGACCTGATCGCCGGCCGGCTCCGCAGCGAGGGGGTGGACGTGCGGGTCGGAACCCGCGCGGTCCGGGTCGGCGAGCGGCACGGTGCGGGCCGCGAGCTGGTGGTCGACGACGGCACGGGCGAGGACGCGGTGGTGTTCGACCAGCTGTTGGTGTCGGTCGGTCGGCGTCCGCGCACGCGCGGGCTCGGCCTGGAGGCCGCCAAGGTGGAGCTGGACCGACGGGGCGCGGTCGTCGTCGACGACCGGCTGCGGACCTCCAACCCGCGCATCTACGCGGGCGGGGACGTCACGCTCCGGCTGCCGTTCACCCACATCGCCGCCGCACACGGCGCAACGGTCGTCCAGAACGCGCTGTTCGGGCTCCGGGCGAGCGTCGACCACGAGCGGATCCCGTGGGTGACGTTCACCAGCCCGGAGGTCGCGCGCGTCGGGCTCACCGCGGACGAGGCCCGCGAGCGACACGGGCCGGACGTCTCCGTACGGACCTCGAGCCACGCGGAGCTGGATCGGGCGGTCACGGCCGGCGAGCCCCACGGGTTCGCCCAGCTGGTCGGCGATGCCAAGGGGCGCATCGTCGGTGCGACCGTGGTGGGACCGCGGGCGGGCGAGACGATCGGCGAGATCGTGGCCTGGATGGCTTCCGGGGCCAAGATCGGCGCGATCGCCCGGTCGTCGACGCACGCCTACCCGACCTGGAGCGACGACGTGGCTGCCGCGTCGCTGGAGGAGTTGTCGGCGACACTGGCGAAGCTGCGGCCGTTCACCCGGACGTGGCTGTGGGTCCGACGGCTCGTCAGCCGCTGACCGTCGACGTCGGACGCAGGACCCGTCGCACGAGCATCAGCCGCTGGGTGATCGTGATCGTGACCATCGCCGCGAACACCCACGCGAGGGTGGCCATCGCTTCCGGGAACAGCACGAACAGGCTGTGAGCGACGATCGTCTCCGTGCCCTCGGCGAGCCCGCGGGTGAAGTGGAACGTTCGACCGTCGGGGGCGTCGACGCCGGCTCGTTCGGCCGCTGCGGAGAACGCGAGCAGGGAGCCACCGTTGACGTAGTAGGTCAGCAGCAGGACGAGCAGCGCGAGGCGGGCGTCGGGCTGGCCGATGGCGCAGCCGACCGCGAACGCGCCGTAGACGGTCAGATCCGCGACGAAGTCCGCGAACCCACCGAACGCCGAGGTCTCCCCTCGGACCTTCGCCAGGGGGCCGTCGAGCCCGTCGAGCAGACGCGAGAGCAGCCACAGCCCCAACGCGGTCCACCACCAGGCGGCGGCCGCGGCGCCGGCGGCCGCCAGGCCCGTCACCAACCCACCGAGGGTGACCGACATCGGCGTGAACCGCAGACGGGCGAGGATCCGGGCGAGCGGGTCGAGCAACGGCTGCAGCCGAGGCCGCAGGGTGGCGTCAAGCATCGGCGGGCTCGTCGGCGTCGGCGACCGTGGCGTCCGAAGCGTCGGTCCCCTCGGCGTCGGCTGGGCGCATCCGGCGTGCGATGAGGCTCGTGACGACGGCCAGCGCGATGAAGCCGGTCACGCTGCCGATGAACAGCGGTGAGGTCGGGTCGTCGATCGAGCCGCCAGCCACCACCAGCAGCGCCGTACCGGGGATGATCCCGACGGCCGTGCCAACGATGTAGTCCCGCAGCTTCAGCCCGGTCACTCCGCACACCAGGTTCAACACGTTGAAGGGGAACAGGGGGATCAGGCGCATGATCAGGACCGACACCAGACCGTTTCGCTCCAACGCCCGGTCGATCGCCCGGACCCGGCGACCGGTGAGCTGCACCACCGCGTCCCGGCCGACGGCGCGGCCGACCAGGAACGAGCCGGTCGCGCCGAGGGTGGCACCGATCAGGACCACCCCGAGCCCGAGCCACGGACCGAACACCACCCCGGCGGCCACGGTGAACGGTGTCCCGGGCAGCAGGAACACCGTCGCGACGACGTACAGGCCGACGTAGACCAGCGGCGCCCACGGGCCGATGCCGTCGACCACGGCACGGATGCCCTCCACCGACAGGTCGTCGGCGACCAGCACGAGGGACGCGCCGAGGCCGACCAGCACGACCAGCACGACCAGCCGCGTCCACGGCGAGCGCAGCAGGTCGACGACGCGGGGGCGCGGAGGTTCGAGGCGCTCCGCGGGCGCATCTTCGGCGAGGACGTGGGCGCCCGCGGGATCGGGCGCTGATGCGGTCACGGGCGTCCTCCGGCGTCGGCACGGCGCCGCTGCGTGGGCGCCACCGTCGTGAACACGGTTCGGAGCCGTGCACTTCCAAGTGTGCCCGGACCGCTGGGCCTGCTGTCGCAGGGTGGTCCGCCCTACGCTGCCGTGCTGCGAGCGCCCGTAGCTCAGTTGGACAGAGCAGGGGACTTCTAATCCTCAGGTCGCAGGTTCGATCCCTGCCGGGCGCGCTCCGCGACGCCCCGATCCATGGCGACCACAGGTCACGGGAAGCCGCTGCACGTTCGTCGAGCGCCACGATGTCGATCGGTGGGCCCGCTGGTCGGGCGACGTCGGTCCGTGTCTCCCCCGTCCTCGCTCACGCAACGAGCCCCGCCGTGGCGGGGCTCGAAACTCGATCCTGCTGTTCGTGCGACTGACGTCGTCCCGAACCTCACGATCGGTCTGGTGTCAGATCAGAGCGGGGTGACCTCGGTCGCCTGGGGGCCCTTCTGGCCTTGCCCAACGTTGAAGCTGACACGCTGACCCTCGTCCAAGGTCTTGAAGCCCTCGGCCTGGATCGCGGAGAAGTGGACGAACAGGTCCTCGCCGCCTTCGCTCGGGGCGATGAACCCGAAGCCCTTGTCGGCGTTGAACCACTTGACGGTGCCTTCTGGCATG
>SKJX01000222.1 GCA_007121785.1 Nitriliruptoraceae bacterium | reverse complement strand
CGGTGACGGCCGGCGCCGCGCCCAGGCGGGTCGACAGGTCGGCCAGGACCGCGGCGGCGTCGCCGATGAGCGCGACGCGCGGCCGGGCGTTGCGGGCGGCCATCGTCGGGTCGACGTCGATGCGGATGACCCAGTCATCGATCGCCAACGGTTCCCAGACGTCCGACGGAGCCAGTTCGGTCCCGACCGCCACGACCACATCGCTGTCGGCGACCAGGTCCTGCACCGCGCGCAGGTGGAGCCCGGCACCGATCGCCAGCGGGTGGTCCTCGGGCAGCGTGCCCTTGCCGTTGGTGGAGGTGACCACCGGGGCGCCCACCACCTCGGCGAACGTAGCGACCTGCTCGGCGGCGTCGCGGGCGCCGCCGCCGACCAGCACGACCGGACGCTCGGCCTCCGCCAGCGCGTCCGCGGCCGCCGACAGCGACGCGTCGTCCGGGATCGGCGTCGAGTGGGCGACCGGTGCCACCTCGACGGCCGGCCCCTCGACGAGCAGGAGGTCGAGGGGGACCTCGAGGTGGACCGGACGTGGTCGTCCGTGGGTCATGGTCGCGAACGCCTCGGCGACCGCGGCGGGGATCTCCGCGACGGACGTCACCCGCCGGCTGACCGCCACGATGCGGTCCATCGCGCCGGACTGGTCCTTGACCTCGTGCAGTTCGCCGTTGCCGCTCGCCGGGTGGGTCAGCGGCATACCCGGCGAGACCAGCAGCACGGGCACGGAGTCAGAGTAGGCCTGGGCCAGCGCGGTCGCGGCGTTGAGCACGGCGGGGCCGGTGGTGGTCACCACCACGCCGGGACGGCCGGTGACCCGCGCGTACCCGTCGGCGGCGTACCCAGCGCCCTGCTCGTGCCGTGGGGAGACGTGGCGGATGCCGTGGGCGTCCAGGGCGGCGTAGATCGGCAGGTTGTGCGTGCCGGGGATACCGAACACGGTGTCCACGCCGTGCGTGGCCAGCGCGGCCACGAGCGCCTCTCCGCCGGTCACGGTGGTCATGGTCAGGCTCCGCTCTGCGAGGGGTGGGCAGCACGTCGGGCTGGGCGATCGCGACGGGTCGAGCCCGGCGGGGTCCGTCGGTAGCACCGCGACTGGCCCGTCGACGACGATCGTCGGTGGGATGACCGGCCATCCAACCCCGGCGGCGTGCGGCCGGCAAACCCGCCGTCGGGAACGGGCCGCGAGGACCGAACCTCGCGGGGTGCCGACCACGCGTCGACCGTGCCCGTCGGGGCATCGGACGCTGGGCAGCACGTCGACCGGCAAGGAGCGGCCAGATGGTCGCGTTCCTGCACCGCGACACCGGTTGACCGCCATCGTCAGCGACAGGTGTGGCGGGTCAGCAATGGGGTTCGGTCTTGCGCGACCTGCAGCGCACCATGGCCTCGACATCCCCGCCAGCGCACGAACGTCGGTGATCCGTGGACCGCTCGCCGCGAGCCGTGACACGTTCCAGCAACACCCTCGCGAGGAGCGCGCCGTGGAACGACGGTCCGGGTTGGGGCAGCCAGCTCCACTGGTCCTCTTCGTGGGTGCCCTCCTTGCCACCGTCGGCAACGCCTTACACCCCTTCATCGACGCGGCCGCGTCGGTCGAGGAGGTGCTGGGAACCATCAACGAACACGGGTCGTGGGAGCTGTTGCACCTGACGATCGCCGTCGCGGTCGTGCTCCTGGCCGGTGGCGTCGTGCTCGTCTGCCGGTCCCTCCAGGACACCGCGGGCGCATCATGGGCGACGCTGGCGTCGGTGTTCGCGATCGTGGGCGCGACGATCTTCGCCGTCCAGATCGGTGGGATCGATGGTGCGGTCATGCCGGAACTCGCTGCTGCCCTGGCCGCCGCGGACGACCCCTCGGCGGTCCTGACCACCGCCGCCGCGCTCTGGGCCTTCGACCAGGCCCTGCTCGGACTGGTGGTCACCCTCTACTTCGGGGCGTTGTTCCTCGCCTTCGGCACGGCGCTCGTGAAGGCGGGGGCGTTCGCGGCGTGGATGCGATGGACCTCGGTCGCCGCCGGCGCTACCGGTGTCGTCATCGGGCCACTGATGGTCCTGGGCATCGCGGACGAGGTGACCTTCTACGCGTTCCGCGTCGTCGCGTTGGCGGTGACGGTCGTGGCCTTCGGGCTGGCCGCCCAACTGACCCGTGGCACGGCGATGGCGTCGGAGCCGCCAGCGACACCGGACCGGCCGACCGCAGCCGCTTGACCCTCCCCGGGTCGGTCCGCCTTCCTGCCAGCGGGCTCCACGCCGTTGCGCCACCCACCTGTTCGGCCTCCCGGATCGGGCCGACGCGCGTCGAGGGTTACGCTTCCGGACCTGCACCGGCGAGCGTGGCGGAACTGGCAGACGCGCTGGGTTTAGGTCCCAGTGGGCTTCGCAGCCCTTGGGGGTTCGAGTCCCCCCGCTCGCACCGCCTCTAACCTGCGGAAGCGACTTGCGCGGTGCGCGATCAGAGGAGGCTCGGGATCTTCTGCTCCTCCCCCAGGTTGGCACGGCGGAAGTAGAGGGTGACGGCGGTCGCCACGATCACGATGAACAGCGAGTACAACGCGGGTACGAGCAGCAGCAAACCCAACTGCGGACTGTCGGGGAAGCTGAGCAGCACGATGGCGATGGCGAGCGGACCGTTCTGGATACCGGTCTCGAGTCCGACGGTGCGCGCGTTCTTCGGATGCAGCCGGATCGCGCGGGCGACCCAGTACGCGATCGTGATCCCGAACAGTCCCAGACCGACCGCGACGGCGTAGACCTGCCAGGCCGTGCCTACCAGCAGGATCCAGTTCCGCGGCACCCAGGTTGCGACCAGGAAGACGATAAAGAACAGGCCGAAGAAGCCGCCCATCAACTCCATCACCGCCCCGACGTTCGGGCTGTAGCGCCGGACCACCATGGCGGCCGCCACCGGCACCAGCAGGATCACGAGCGTGACGACGATGTTGTCGATCGGGATCTGCAGATCCAGATCTGCCGGCATGAACCGGTTGCCGTACACGAGCAGCGCCAGCGGCGTCATCACCACTGCCCACAGGGTCGAGTTGGTCGTCATCATCAGGCTGAGCCCGAGGTTGCCCTTCGAGAAGAAGGTGAAGATGTTGGACGTGGTCCCAGCCGGCACGGAGCCCATCAGCAGTGCCCCCAGGGCCAGGGGCGCAGCGAACTCCGGCTCCAATTGCAGGATGAGGCCCAGCACCAGCAGGAAGGCGAGGAAGGGCATGATCGCGAACTGGGTGACCCAGCCGATGATCAGCCCCCAGGGGCGGCGCAGAGCCGAGATGAAGTCCCGCGGCGTCAGGCCGGCGCCGAGTCCGAACATGATCACGAAGACCAACGCGACGAGCATGACCTGTTCGAACTGCGTGACCACCTCGTGGTCCGGGTCGGGTGCCTGCATGGCGAGCGCTGACAGCGACATGTTCCACATGGCTACACCCCCGATGGCCCGGTCGTCGACCGTTTATCAGGGTCCTTCGCCGCGGGCGACCCCGCAGCCACGTCCTTGCGTAGTTCCTTGCGCAGGATCTTGCCGACCGGGCTCTTCGGCAGCTCGTCGACGAACCAGACGCCGCGCGGCACCTTGTACGCCGTCAGGTGCTCGCGGCAGTGGGCGAGGATCTCAGCTTCCGAGGGAGCAGGGTCGTCGGCGACCACGTAGGCGCGCACCGACTCGCCCGTCTTCGGGTCAGGCACGGCAACCACCCCAGCCTCACGGACGGTCGGCAGCTCGACGATGCGCTCCTCGACCTCGTTGGGATAGACGTTGAAGCCGCTGACCAGGATCATGTCCTTCTTGCGGTCGACGATCCGGAAGTAGCCCATCTCGTCCATCTCGGCGATGTCCCCGGTGTGCAACCAGCCGTCTTTGAGCGTCGCCTCGGTCTCCTCGGGCTGCTGCCAGTAGCCCTGCATGATCTGCGGACCGCGCGCGACCAACTCACCCGCTTGCCCGGGCGGCAGCGGGCTGCCGGCCTCATCGACGCACCGGACCTCCGTCGAGGGCACGGGCATACCGATGGTGCCGTCCTTGACCGTTCCGCCGAGCGGGTTGAACGTCAGCACCGGGGAAGACTCCGTCAACCCGTAGCCCTCGACGATCGGCGTGTCGGTGACCTCCCGCCAACGCTCTGCGACGGAGTGGTGCAGCGCCATACCGCCGGCCGCGGACGCACGCAGCGCGTGCGGCGGGTACTCGAGGAACCAGCGCTCATGGAGCAGCGCGTTGAAGAGCGTGTTCACCCCGGTGATCCAGGTGACCGGGTAGTTCTCGAGGGCACGCTTGAGGTTGCTGGGCGGGCGCGGTGAGGGGATCAGGATGTTGCGCGCACCCATGTAGTAGAAGCCGACCAGGTTCACGGTGAAGGCGAAGACGTGGTACAGCGGTAGCGCGGTGAGCACCGTCTCCTCACCCGGACGGATGTAGGAGCCGCACATCGCGAGCATCTGCAGCGTGTTGGAGACCAGGTTGCCGTGCGACAGCATGGCGCCCTTGGAGACGCCGGTGGTGCCGCCGGTGTACTGCAGCACCGCCAGCGAATCGAGGTCGATGCCCGCGAGGTACGCATCGACGTCCGAGCCGCCCTGCCGTCGCTCACGACCCGCCGCCAGCGCTCCCTGCAGCGGGGTGTGCTCGACGGTGATCGGCGGCACCGTCCGGCTCCAGTAGCGCTGCGTCGCACGGATGATGCCCGCGATGACCGAGGGCAGAAACTCCGAGATGCGGACGGTGACCACGGTCTCGATCTGCGTCTGCGGCAGCACCTCCGGCAACCGGTCGGCGAACATGTCGATGATCACCAGCGCACGTGCGCCTGCGTCGTTGAACTGGTGCGTCATCTCCGAGGCCGTGTAGAGCGGGTTGGTGTTGGCCAACACGCAACCCGCCTTGAGGATGCCGAAGGCGACCACCGGGTAGCTGAGGCAGTTCGGCAACTGCACGGCGACACGGTCACCCGGCTCGAGCCCTACCACCTCCCGCAGGTAGATCGCGAACTCATCGGCCAGTCGATCGACCTCGCCGAACCGAAGGGAGCCGTTCATGCCGTTGGGCATGCAGTGCGTGAAGGCGATGGTGTCGGCGTACCGTGCTGCCGCTTGCCGCAGCAGATCCGGCAGATTGCGGTAGGGGACCTCGGCGATCTCTGGCTGGGTGCCGGGCGGGTAGTGCTCGAGCCAGATGAGTTCGCTCATGGTCGATCCCTTGGCCGTGGGGCTCGTACACCGGACCGCGGACAACGCCCTGCGGTCTGGCGTAGCTCCACCTACACCGACCGTCCGCCAGCGAAGTATAGGGAGCGCCGGCGCCCGGCTCGTGAGCCAGACCGGCTAGGCATCGCCCTCGGATACAGCGCGCTCCTGGCGCGACTCCACGAAGAACGCCCCGAGCGCTGCGGCGACCGAGGCGAACACCACGATCGCGTACGCCGAGAGCACGATCGCGAGTAAGCGCCCGAGCAGCGTCACCGGCTCGGAGATGAGCGTCGAAGAGACGGCCAGGTTCGCTGACCACCACAGGGCGTCGCCCAGCGAGGTGATCGCCCCCTCGCGGCCGCGCTCCAGGACGAACAGCAGCTGACCGCCGCCGAAGGCCACCACGGCGGTGGCCGCGAGCAGGAACTGCAGGCGCCCGGCGAGCAGCCCCCGTGCGGTGCCGACCGCCCGGTAGGAGGAGCCCAGCACCCGAGCCGCTGGCAGGACCCGGAGGGCACGCACGGCGCGGATCACCCGCAGCATCCGGAGCGCGGGCAGCAACAGGAACAGCACCGAGGGCCAGTGGCGAACCATGAACCGGCCCGGCCGCCCCGAGACGATCAGCTTCGCGAGCAACTCGACCGCGAAGATCCCCCAGATCACGTTACCTGCGACGGCCAACACGGGAAGGACGTCACGGGGCGCGACCAACTCGTAGGCGACCAGCGCGGCCCAGGCGGCGGCCAGCACGGCCATGGGGATGTCCAGACGCCGCTCGAGCAGCGCAGCTGCCCGCTCGCGTGGGGTCGCCTCCTCCTCGGGATCCGGATCGAGCGTCTCGCTGGCCTCGCTACCCATCGATCCACTCCCCGTGTCGTCGGGCCGACAGGTGAGCAGTCTGCCAGCCGCGACGCGAAGGGCCGTCGGACGCTGCAGTGGGACGGCGCGGCTGCGCGGGGTGCCTCGGCTTCATGCACCAGCCGGGGGCACGTCATGAGCCGGAACCAACGGCCTCGGGGCTCCCGGCGGTCGTGCGGGAGCCCCGAGGGTCGGCAGTGGTGGCCTCCGATGGGTCAAAACCGTGCGCTACGGCACCGTCACCGTCTCGAGCATGCCCTTGTCTTGAGGGTCATCGACCTCGGCGATGAAGGCGTACTCACCCGGCTTCAGATCCACGGTCACGTACGCCGTGCTGCCCTAGGGCATCATCTGCGCACCGCCGATGAAGTCGGCAGGCGCCGGTTCCTCGAGCCCGTCGGGGTTGGGCCAGTTCATCCATGCGGCCAGCTCGTCCAGATCGGTGTCGTCGTCGATCCGGGCGACGTGCACGTCGTGCCACAGGGCGTTCCCGTGCAGCATCTGCTCGACGAAGGCGACCGCGAACGTCTGCTCGCCGGCCTCCACGTCCCCGTCGATCTCGAGGCCATCGTTGGTCAGGGTCACCTCGAAGTCCGACGTGGGCTCGGACGCACCCGACTCTTCGTCGGCGACGGTGAGGTCGACCAACATGTTCGCCGTGTGCCACAGCCCGTCGGTCTTGACGTAACACTCGACCTGGTAGTTGCCCGGCTCGAGGTAGACGGTGGTCTCGGCCACGCTTCCTGGCGCGACGAACCCGGGTCCGCCCATGTGGACGGTCTCATCGGACCACTCAGGCATGTTCTCGAACTGGGCGAAGCCGGCTTCGGGGTCTCCCTCGTTGATGAGGTCCATGGCCTCCTGGAAGACGGGGACGACCTCCTCCCGGCTGTCCTGGGCGGTGATGCCCTCCGCGAGGTCACCGAGCAGGGCGACGTGGGTCTCGTCGCAATCGTTGTGGTAGCGGAAGGTCACCCACCCGGACGGGATCTCCTCGGGCATCTGGAAGTCATGCCCCTCGGACACGATGTCGACGACGTGGGCGCTCGGCTCGGCTGTTAGACGACACGTCGTTCGAGGATGACGACGACACCCAGCGAGAGGACGAGATGCGTGGTTGCGCGAACGGGCCTCGACCCTTGGCGACGATCTTGGCAAATGGGAGGAACGTGAGCCCCCGGTCGTGCTGGGAGGGTTGTTTCGCGGTCGGTTGACTTCGGTCCTGCGGGTGTGTTCTCAGGGGGTCGGTGCAACACCTCCCGATTGCGTGGATGATCCGCGCAGAGAAGAGAGGTGGCGATGCGCCATGGACGGTTGGATCATGGACAGGTGTGGGCGCAGTACTCGGCG
>SKJX01000087.1 GCA_007121785.1 Nitriliruptoraceae bacterium | reverse complement strand
TGCCGGATCCTGCAGGCTGGATGGGAGATCACGGTGGGCGTGGAGGACACGCAAGACGTCAAGGTGGCCCGTCTCTTCGATATAGAAGATGAGGTAGGGGAACCGTTCGACAGGGTGTGCTCGAAGTCCTGGCCAGTCGAGTTCGACGGCGTAGCGCGGCGAGCCGATACCTGGCTGTCGGGCGATCAGCGTAAAGGCCCGTTCGACCTGGTCGATGAAGCGCCGTGCCGTGGCTGCATCGACTTCGGTCGCGTAGTGAGCCGCTGCGTCGCGTAGATCCCAGGTGGAGAGTCTGCGCGGGACGACCGGGTACCGCTCATCCATCAGTGGCGGCGTCCACCCCATCGCGCAAGTCGTCGAAGTACCCGTCGTCGGCGACCGGCCCGGACTCAGAGCCGGCACCGGCCATGAGCAGCCCACGCAGGTGCTGGCGGTCTTGGTCGCGTCGGATCAGATCCCGGACGTACTCGCTGGTTGTGCCGTAGCGGCGCTCAGCGATCTGCTCCTCGACGAAGTTTCGAAGAGGCTCGGGAAGGGAGATGTTCATGGTCGGCATGCCCAGAGTGTAGGAGGGTTTGGCAATTGTTGGCAAGAGCCCGTGCAGGCGACGAGCTGGCTTCGGGACGTTCGGCCGAGGCCATGGAGCCGGTCTGGGTTGTTCGACCTCAGGTAGGTCCAGGTCCATGATGCGGGCATCGGATGCTCCGGCAGCGTCGAGGTCGCGGACGCGCACTGCCTCGTGGGCGGCGCCGATCAGCAGACCCGCAAGCCGCGGTGGCAGGTTCTCATCGATGAGTAGCTTCACGCGGGGGAACGGAGCCGATGCACGTGCACGTCGGTCGCTGCTGCGGCGTACTCGAGGGCCTGCTGGATGTCAGCGCGCTCGAGGTCGGGATACTCCTCGAGGATCTGCTCGAACGACCAGCCGGCCGCGACCAGGCGGACCACGGTCTCCCCGGTGATGCGCAGCCCTCGGATGCAGGGCTTGCCTTCGAGCTTGTCGGGTTCGACGGTGATGCGGTCGAACGCCATCGCTTCCTCGCCGCTCGCAGCTGCGCGGTTGTTCGGCGTGGGTCGCGGCTGTCGCCAACGTTGCTGCGCTCCGCAGGGCGCGGCTCCATCCTTCCACAGCCTCACGAAGACATCGGCTCGATGCAACCGGTCCTGGAGCTACCGTCGATCACGGCGAAGAGGTGGACATGGCCCTGCAGCGAGAAGTACGCAGAAGTACGCGCGACGCTGCCTCTGCCTGCCTCCCTGTGCCTCTGTTTGCCTCTCGCTGCCTGTGCGGCGGCCCAGTCGAGCTCTCGCGGATACACCCAGGTTCTCGCTCATACGGGCTTGAATCGGCCTTCTGCGGTGAGTGGCCCACTAGCCATGAGGCCGTGCTTCGCAACGAAGGGGCCGTCGGTTCAAATCCGATCACCTCCACCACGAAAGCGCCTCGTAGCCCCCGCTACGGGGCGCTTCTCCTGCGTGCGGTTCGCGACGCGGTCGGCGGGGTCCACCGACGTCGGCGGACTGGAGCGCTGAACCGCCTTCTGGACACACGACGGGCCACCAGCGCCGACGTCGGTGTCCCCGGTGGGTCCGTGAGGCTCCTGCACGCAGGAGCGCCCCCGGGTGGCTGCGTGGTCCGACGTTCCCGGATCTCGGAACCGCAGTGGGTCGGGCTCCGACCGGATCGACGGGTACGAGCGGTCGCGCCGACACGATTCACCCGACAAGGGTGAGGTCCGGCTGCGCGCACCGCCCCAAGCTTTGGGTTTTCCCGCAGTGAGCGACCGCCCGTCTCGAGCCAGGTTCCGTCATGCAGCGCCGCCCGTCCCGCCCGCTTCCGATCCCGCACATATTCATGGGCGTCTCGATCGCTCTCCTGCTATCGCTCTTCATCATCGCCGCGATGTCCAGACCGGCGACCGCTGAGGCGGTGGAGGGCAACGGCACGGACACCGTCACGGAGGAGGGCGGCTCCTGGCTCACCACCTCCTGGACCAGCCAGACCAGCACCTCCGAAGCGGTGGCAAGCCGGTCCCATGCGCTCCCGAACCTGATCCCGCGCGGGGTGGCCCCGTGCCGGTGACCCTCGAGGTCGCCGTCGGCGCCGAAAGCTGCCGGCTCGTCGGCACCCTCGCGGTGGCCGGCCCGACGTTCGACGGGCTCACCATCGTGATGCTCGTGGTGACGTTGGGGCTGTGAAGCGACCACGGTGGCAGGGCGGGCCGGCCACCGTGGGTTTGGTGGGCCCTTCGTCGGGTTGATGGCCGGGGCCCTCGCTGGTGCTGCTGGGGCGGCGAGCTTGTTCGGGTCCGGTGCCATCTTGCTCGACAGCAACGTGGGGTGGTTGTCCCCGCTGGTGGTCGCGGTACTTGGCACAGCGGTGGGGGCGGTCGTCGAGTCCGGTCGGAAGCATCGGGACGTGGGGCCTGCGGTGACGGCTCTCGGGGGTGATCCTGACCCCACGGTCGGTGAGGCAGGTGATCGGACACAGGGATTGGGCACGGTCCAGATGTACAGACAGGGCCTCGTCTCGGTGGCGGGGGACCTGTGCAGGCAGGAACCGTGGAACTCCGGAGCGGACATGGCCGATCGGGCCAGGCATCCGTCCGTCCACCAGCGACCACCGCAGCTGACGGCGCGCCGGATCGCCGCGCTGCTACTCGCGGTGCTTGCCGTCGCCTTCGTGCTCCAGGATCGCGGCGAGACCACGCTGGTCATGCTCGGGGTCTCCTTCAGCGCGCCGCTGTGGCGGTTCACCCTGGCTCTGCTGGTCACCGGGATCATCGTGGGGGCGCTGCTGGGCCGCCGTCGCTCGGCGACGTGATGGCCGGCTGGCGGCCGGCGACGGCTGCCACCTGACCGGTGGGGCCCACTGCCGGTCAGCGGGGTTCGCTCATCACGTGTGCGGACCGGGTTCGACGGTCGGACGCCGGCCGCGATCCAGGTGGTGGCCGCGGGGTCTGATGCCGTGATGCGACCCACGACCGCAGCGGTGAGTTCGGACGTCGCATCACGGAGCTCCAGCGCCACGTTGCGCAGCGATGTCCCCGACATGCTTTGGAGTCGGCCGAGGCCGTCGTGCAGACGGTCGCCCCGGCGGCGCATCTCGTAGATGCGCATGGTCCCGTCGGAGACGCTCGGTTGGTCGGCGGATACGTCGAGCAGCCAGTCGGTATCGATCAGGGCCTGGTCGAGCAGTTGCACCTGTTCGGCTCGGCGCCTCCGGGACCGGGTCATCGCGACAATGGCGCCAACGAGCGCACCGAGTACGACGCCTGCGGGCAGGATGGCAGACCACGGGCTGGACCCGTCCTCCTCTCCCGGTTCGGGATCACCACCGCGTCGACCTCAGTACCAGGCTCCGGCTCCGGGGCGGGTTCCGGAGTACGGGTGCGACCGTCCCCGGTGGGGGTCGGCCGTCGTGCGCCACGGTGGTTGGCATGCCGCAGCGCAGCCTCACCCGGGCGGGGTGAACCCAGATGGCGCGGCAATCTCACCCGAGGTGGGCGAGGCGCAAGGGCGTCGCGGTGCGGATCATCGAGTCGGCGAGGACGGCAGCGTCGCTGGGCACGACCTGGGGACGGGGCAGATCGGCCGATGACGGCGGCCGCACCGCAGCCGCGGCATCCGAACGACCGGTAGCCGCCCGGATCAGGGAATGAGGAACACCGATGCCAACGCACACCGCCTGGAAGCTCGAGCATGCCGAGGGTGTCTGCTCGGTGCGGCGATCAGTGCCGCGAGCGAAGCGCTCGCCAGCTCCCGCAGCGACGTCGGCATCGATCATGACGAGGTCCGACGGACCCGTGATTCGGTCGCGTCAGGAGCGTCCGCGTTGTTCGTGCTGTCCACCAACGCGGTCTTCGCGCGGACGGACGGATCTCGAAGCGGATGGTGGCTCCGCGCGACGTCTGCGAGTCATCGCTGTCACGTGGTTCTGTCTCTGGGCGGTGGTGCTCATGCTGTTGCAGGGCAGCGCCATGGAGGGAGGACGGCCGGAAGCGTTGTCCGAGCCCCAAAACGAGCGCGGTTCGCAGCACGCGCCCATCAACGCTGAGGCGCGGTGACCGTTCCGCCGCTCCCACCGGCGGTCCCGGCCTCCTTCACCTCTCCGCCATGTCGTAGCGGCATCACGGATCTGCGCCATGTGGGCGTCCTACGACAGTCGACGGCCGAATCGGGGGACGACGACCGACATGGAGGGACGCTCTATGCCGGCAACTCCAGCAGTCACGTTCGAACGTCGCCACACGGCCTGGGACGTGCTGTTCGGTGCCCTCTCGGTGGTTGCAGGAGGGGTGGTGCACGGGCCATGTCGCGTTCGCCAGCCGGTTACGGGGGTTGATGGTCTTCTCCCAAAGGCCGATCTCCGCGCGGTGGTACCTCGGCATGGTGCTCGGCATCCAGCTCATCCTGGACGGTCTCACCACCGCTACCTCCGGTCGTATCCGAGCGGTCGAGCCGGACGGGTCTGCTGCCCGACCTGCTGAACCGTGCACTCTCGCCAGCCCGTCGAGGGTCAGCCCGAGCATCTGGAAGCGGGCGAGCACGCCATGCAGGTGGGACTGGTCTCGAACGGTGCCGCAGAGCAGCGTGTCGGCTCGGTCCCGCTGGCTGACGGACAACTCGTCGAAGGCAGCGGCCGCGGTTGGCGACAACCGTTCAGCCACCAGGGACTCGGAGACGTCGCCTCGATGATCCACGTCTCCTCCTCGGCGGCGATCCGCGTTCCTCCCTGCTCGGCGGCAAGTCTGGCTCACCACCGTGACCGCGCCATCACCTGTCGCGGGTGAGTCCCATCCGTGTCTCTCTGCGGCGCCGAAGTGGGTGCGGCTGGAGGTCGGGGTTGTGGTCATATCGGAACCCGGTGCGCCGATGGCCGTCGCCGCCACGAAACTGCGATCGCCTCCGGTGCCGCGCACCCTCGTCGACCGCGACCGCCTCGTGCAGGCGTTCACCGACGACCCGAGGCCAGTCACGTTGGTCTGCGGGCCAGCGGGCGCAGGGAAGACCACGCTGTTGGCCTCCTGGCTTGCTGCGCATCACGACCCGGGACTGCCGGTTGCTTGGCTGGATCTGGACACCCACGACGACGATGCTTTCCTGCTGTGGGGGGCTCTGCTCGCAGCCCTTCGCGCGTCCGGTGCATTCGCCGATGACCATCGCATCCACGCGATGCAGCCGCCACAAGGGGGCCCTGACGGGACGTTCCTCGCGGAACTGATGGACACGGTGGAGCGTCTCGATCAGCCACTGTGGATCGTGCTCGATGACGTCCATGAACTCACCGACCCGGATGCGCTGGCCAGTCTGGAGCTGATGCTTCGGCGGTTGCCGACGTCGCTTCGTCTCGTGCTCTCCAGCCGCGCCGACCCACCACTCGGATTGCAGCGGTTGCGGCTCGCCGGTGCGCTCCGCGAGGTCCGGATCGGTGATCTGGCGTTCACACGTGACGAAGCTGCGGAACTGCTGGAACGGCACGCGGTGACCATCGAGGAGCGGATCGCGGAGGAGCTGTTCACTCGCACCGAAGGTTGGGCGGCGGGCTTGCAGATCGCCGCGCTCACACTTGCGGATGATCCCGACCCACAGGGCTTCATCGAGCGGTTCGACGGCAACGAACGGTCCGTCGCCGACTATCTGGTCGAAGAGATCCTGAGACGGCAGGCCGTCGAAACCAGACGGTTCCTGCTCGAGACGAGCACCTGCGCGAGGATCGCGGTCGATCTCGCAGAGCATCTCACCGGCCGCGACGACGCTGGTCAGGTGATGGACGGCTTCGTGCGCGACAACACCCTGACCCAGCTGATCGGCGAGCGCGAACCGGTCTATCGCTACCACGAACTCCTTCGTTCCTACCTGCAGGCGGAGGTCCGTCGGACCGACCGCCAGGAGTACGCACGTCTACACCGCGCGACCGCGCGGTGGTACGACGAGCGAGTTGACGGTGCTCATGCCCTCGAGCACGCGTCGTTGGCGAAGGACGGCGAGTTGACGCTCGGGCTGCTCCGTCGGTACGGCATCGGCCTCGTTCTCGACGGCCACGGAGCCCAACTCTGGGAGCTGCTCGACACCCTCGACCCGAGGGCGAGGAAGGCGCCTATCGCGTCGCTCCTGCGCGCTGCCGTCTCGCTGCAACGACTCGGGCTCGTCGCCTCCGATGAAGCGGTGTTACCGGCCGTGGACCCGCTGCCCACAGGTGCCGATCCGTGGCTCGCCACCCTCCATGCGATCGTCGTTCTGCATCGCGCACGGCTGGAGGGGGCGCCGTCCGCGGCGCTCGAGCACGCGGTGACCACCACCGCCGGCGAAACCGGCGACGAAGACCTGGATCTTTTCGCTCTCCAGCACCTCGGTACGAGCCGGGTCTGGAGCGGCGAGTACCAGGCTGCAGCGAACGACCTGGAGCGTGCGGTCGCGATGGCGCATGCGCGCGGACGGGATGCCATCGCCGTGGCCTGCCACTCCGCGCTCGCCGGAGCGGCATCCGGGTTGAGCGACTTCTCACGGATGAACGAGTACGCGGACCGAGCGTTGGAGGTCGCCGTACCCCGGGGCTGGAACCGGACACCGATAGCCGCCAACGCCCACGTCAGCCGGGCGGCCTGTTCCTACCTCCGGGTCGACCGTGTGGATGCGGCCGAGCACGCCCGGCTCGCGGTGGACGCGCTCGGTACCCACATCGACGCGCCGATCAAACTCAGTGCTCGCTGCATGCAGGCGTTCATCGACGTGGAACTGGGCAAGGATGCGTTCGACGGGCTCTGCACGATCCGTGATGCCTGGGCCGAGGCTGCCGGACGGGAGATCGGGCCAGCGCTGCACGCGTTCGCGATCCCGATGGAGATCCGCCTGTCCCTGATGGTCGGACAGGTGGCCTGGGCTACCGAGGCCGCGGGGCGCACGTTGCAACGGTTCGATCGGCACGGCGAAGCGGCGTTGGTCTCCGCCCTGCTCCTGACCGGCAAGGGACAGACCGAGGCCGCCCGCAAGGCGCTCGTACCGGTCCTCCAGGGGGAGCTCTCCTGCCAGGTGAGCCTCACGGAGGCGTCCGCGTGGCTGCTCGAGGCCGAGCACGCCGCCTCCCTACAGCTCGATCGCTACGCGTTCGAAGCGGTGGCGACGGCGCTGCAGATCGCGGAGCCCGGTGAGCTGCTCCGGCCGTTCATCGATGCCGGGGAGCCCATCCGGGAGATCCTGCTCACGCACGTCGGACGCTTCGGGCGCTCGGAGGGGTTCGTGGCACGCATCCTGGACCTGGACGCCCCTCGCGGTCGACCGTCGAATCCGCTGACGGCGACGGAGCTCAGCCTCCTTCAGGATCTCCCGTCCCTGCACACCCTCGGCGAGATCGCGCGAGCGCGGCACGTGTCGGTGAACACCGTGAAGACGCACCTGCGCGCCATCTACACCAAACTCGGTGCCGACAGCCGCCGAGGAGCCGTCCGAGAAGCCAGAGGCCGTGGACTGCTCTGAGTGACCCGTCACCGCACGGCCGGGATCCGGCGTCGCGCGAGCATGGCCTCTCCCGGACTTCGCCCTGCACGAGGAGCCAGGGGCGCGGGACGTTCGGTGGGCACGGAGCCGGGAAGCAGTAGGTAGCGATGGCCCGACGCGGGGCGTTGATGGTGGTCGCGGTCCCACAGCTCCTGCTCGACAGCGCGGGGAGGAACGTGTCGATCGGCACGCTCGCGGACGAACCCGACACGGACGCCGTCGCGTCCAGGGGGTGATGGCCGCCGACTCGCTGGTCATGGCGACGCTCATGTCCACGTCCGGCAAGTTGGGATCGTGCGGCGGTGTAGGTCAGTGCCGGCATCCCGTTCGTCGGGACCGCCGTGGTGGGCGATGTCCGAGAGGCCGCAGGGCTCGATGATGATGTCGTCGAGCCGCCCTCGCCACGGTGACCGGAGTGCACCGCCCTGCACGTCGATCCACGTGGCATCCCGGCATCTCGCTCCCCAACGGGTGATGCCAGACGGCGCTCTCGCATGAGGCACCCCTGGCCCGTGGACAGCTGCTCCATGATGCCGGTCTCCGCATCGCGCTGACGGCGGGCGCGCCGTGGTCAGGACATGGACATCCCGCCGACCAACGCCCGGTGCCGCGACCGCTGCGGACCGTCGCGGTGGTCGCAGTCCTCGCGCATCTGCTCGCGGACGGCGTCGCCGTGCATGGGGCCGTCCCCGTGGTGACCGCCCTCGCCGTGCGCCTCGCGGTGTCGTTCGCGCAGCTGCTCGTCACCCCTCGTCGTACCATGGTGCTGGCACAGCTGCTCGTGGTCCATGGTCCCGTGTCGACCCACCCGCTCGCCTCGTTCCATCATGGGTCGGTCGGCATCGCCGGGCATCATCCAGCCGGAACGGCGCTCATCGGGAGAGTCGGGGGACTCGTCGGCGGACGCGCTCGTCGAGGCCATGAGGGCGAGCGTGAGGGCGGCGACGAGCGACGCCACGCTGACGAGGCTCAGGGTGCGGACGCGGGTGGTCATGACGGTCTCCTCGGGCCTCGGGGCACGTCCATGACGTGATGGATCCGAGGGAACCGGAGGACCATGCACGGTCGGTGGTGGTCGTGTGGAGACCGTGTGGAGGTTGCGGTCAGCGGCGGGGCAACTCGAGGATGAACCGGGCGCCGCGTTCCGGGGCGTTGGTCGCGTGGACCGCACCGCCGTGGGCTCGTGCGAGCTCGGCCACCACCGCGAGCCCGACGCCGCTACCACCGGCCGTCGCCGACCGTCCCTGCCAGAACCGTTCGAAGACGTGTGGGAGCTCGTCCTCGGGGATCCCGGGTCCGTCGTCGGTCACCGTGAGCGTCACCGGGTCGCCGTCGCGGACCTTCACGTCGATGCGTCCGCCAGACGGGGAGAACCTCGTGGCGTTGGTCAACAGGTTGGTGAGGACCTGCCCGAGCCGCAGCGGATCCCCGGCGACCGGCGCCGCCTGGACGTCGACCTCGAGGTGGAGGCCGTCGGCGGTCAGGCGCGGCGCATGCAGGGCGGCGAGGTCCTCGACCAGATCGCCCAGGTCGAGCGGTTCCTCCTCGAGGTGGAGCCCCGCGGACTCGGCGGCGGCGAGCGCCTCGAGGTCCTGGACCAGCCTGGCAAGTCGCACGATCTCCTCGCGGATCGAGGCGAGCCGTTCGGGGTCGGCGGGGCGGACGCCGTCGACCAGCGCGTCGCACTCGGCGAGCGCGATGGCCAGCGGCGTTCGGAGTTCGTGGGCGACGTCGGCGACCAGGGCACGCCGCAGCTCGTCCTGTCGTTCCAGCGTGTCGGCCATACGATCCAGCGCCTGGGCGAGGGTGCCCAGCTCGCCGGGAGCGTCGGTGGCGTGGCTGCGCACCTCCAGGTCGCCGGCCGCGACGGCCTCGACGGTGCCGGTCAGTCGTGCGAGCGGCCGGGTCAGCCGGCTGGCGACGATCCCGGCAGCGACCAGCGCGAGGAGCGCCGCCAGCCCCGCTGCGGTGAGCACGTTGCGGGTGAGGGCATCCCCGAGCTGCTCCGCGGCCGCGAGACCGCCAACAGCGGGGAAGCGGACCTCCAGCGTCCCGACCGGTTCACCGCCAGCGAGGATCGGTTCGACGTGCGGGGACCCCAGCGCCCGTTCGTGACGGCCGTGCATGCGCTCCATCATCCCGCGCATCTCGCCGACGTGGCCGACCTCGAGGACATCGCCGTCCCGGTCGAGCACGGCCACATCTCCCCCTTCGGCTGACGCGACGACGACCGCGGAGCGCAGGTCGGCATCGTCCCATCCGTCGGCTTCCTCGTAGGCCGCGCCCGCCAGCGCGGCTGCGCGTTCGGCGGTGACCTGCTGCTGGCGGTCCGTCAGCTCCGCGATGCCGCCACGGGCGGCCAACAGCGTCACCACGGTCAGCACCGCGATCGCCGCTAGGGCGACGCCGAGGAAGGCGATCGCGAGCCTGGCGGTCAGCGGGCTCACGCGGTGAGCCCGCCTGGGCTGACGGGTGCCGTGAACCGGCTCCACGTCAGGTCCGGTCACGGGTGAGGCCGAGTCGGTAGCCGCCGCCGAGCACCGTCTCCACGATCCGAGGCTCGCTCGGGTCGTGTTCGAGCTTGCGGCGCAGGTTCTTCACGTGTGAGTCCACGGTGCGCTCGTAGCCCTCGTACTCGTACCCACGGGTCCGGTTGATCAGTTCGGACCGGGAGTAGACCCGACCGGGGGACGCGGCCAACCCCACCAACAGCGCCCACTCGGTCGGTGTCAGCGGCACGGTCGTTCCACGGACGGTGACCTCCCGACGGCCCTCGTCGATCACCAGCTCACCGTCGCCGAACCGTGCCACGGCGGTCGTGGCCCCCTGCGGCGCATGGCGGCGCAGGATCGCCTGGGCCCGGAGCACCAGCTCTCGGGGGACGAACGGCTTCGTCACGTAGTCGTCCGCTCCCAGCTCGAGGCCACGGATGCGGTCCTCGTCTCCGCTCTTGGCGGTCAGCATCAGGATCGGGACCTGGGCCGGGCGGATCTCCCGGGCGACCTCCTCCCCAGGGACGTCGGGCAGCCCGAGATCGAGGATCACCAGGGACGGATCGCCGGACAACGCGAGCTTGATCGCCTCCGCTCCCGACCCGGTGGTCAGCACAGCGAAGCCGGCACGTTCGAGGTAGCTGCGGACCAGTTCGCGGAGCTTGCGCTCGTCCTCGACCACCAACACGGTGTGCATCACGCCTCCACGGCCGCCGAGGTGATCGCTCGCGTCGTCCGCGGCGCGTTCCGCAGGGTTCCACCGCCGCGTCGATCATCCCTGGACAGCCTACGGAGGTTGCCGTCTCCCCGGACCGAACCCGCTCCGCGAGCAGACGCCGTGGAGGAGATGTGGAGGTCGTGTGGAGCCGAGCACCGGCCTCTCGGTACCGGTGGGTGGCTCGATGACCGTCGAAGGGAGGCCGATCGGATACGACCCCCTGCTCGCAACGACGGCGGGACATGGTCGTGCGGTCGCGTCAGCCCCGTGACCGCAGCACGTGCTCGTCGAGGAACTCGCGTAGGTCCGCCTCGAACCGCTGCGGGTCGGCGTTCCACTCCCGGACGTGCTCGACCCCCGGGTACTCCTCGTAGACGACCTGGTCACCGAGCCGATCGACGAACCGACGCGTCGGCCCCACCGGCACGGTCGAGTCCGAGTCCCCGTGGGTCACCAGCATCGGGACGTCCGGGAGGTCGTCGACCGCGTCGAGGTGCTCCGCACCGTCGGTGGGTAGATCCGCCCGGATGGAGCTGACGAGCCGGGTGCTGACCAGCAGCGGCGGTACCAGCGGGCCGGGGACGCCGCGATCGCGGGCCTGCAGGTCCAAGGTGGCATCCAGCGAGATCAGGGGTGAGACCAGGATCGCGGCGTCCACCATGGGTACGTCCGGTGATCGGCGCAGGAACGTCAGCGTGGTGGACGCCCCCTGGCTGTAGCCGACCAGCACGATCCGCTCGGCCTGCTCCACCTCCTTGAGGTGGTCGACCGCGGCCTGGAGGTCCTCCCACTCCGCCTCACCGAACCGTCCGAACCCGTCAGGGTCGACGGGCGCGCCGGGATCGTTGCGAAGGGCGACCGACAGCGACGGCAGTCGCATCTCGTCCAGGGTCGGCAGGAGCCGGTTGCCCTCGGTCTGTGCACCGCCACGGCCGTGCACGATCACGACCCAGACGTCGTCCGTGTCGGCCCGGCGCGGGACCACCCGCCAGGCCGGGAGTTCGCCGAGCTCGCCCGGGACCGCGACCGTCTCCGACGGCAACCCGAGCGTCTCGTCCGGTGGGCCCGCGAATGTGTCGACCGCCACCCCGGCCGGATCCCCCGGGGACGGCCACTCACCGTCCAGGAGTGCGGCCTGCCTCTCGATACCACCGTCCGGGCTGTTCTCCATCACCCCGTCGAGCAGGATCAGGCCGGCCTCGGTGCGCAGCCCGACGGTCTCGAGGTCCTTGACGTCCGGATCGTCGGTCTCGATCGTGATGCGACCCTGGGTCATGTCCACGTCGGTCACCGACAGCTGGAACGGCGGCTCCTCCGGCCGGGAGGCCGTCAGCAGTTCCTCGCTGTAGTACCAGCCGGCCCCGACGAACACGACGCTGGCCAGCGCGAGCATGCTCACGCCCCAGAGCAACAGCCGTCGCATCGTGGCCCCTCACCACGGCGACTCGCCCCCCGACCGAGCCCACCATCATTGGTCGGAGCGGTTGGTACCAGACCGAGCGGTCAGCCGCACAGCTGCTCCCACCCGGCGGTACCCGGTTTGCGCACAGCAAGCGAGGGGCGGAGAGCGGTGGCCGACGCCCGTCGCGGTCGACCGTAGGCTCGCGGTTCGGCGCCCGTCCGGGTGACGCTGGCGATGGAGGTGACGGTGAGCGGGACCCTGCTGGTGGTCGCCACACCGATCGGCAACCTCGACGACCTGTCCCCGCGTGCGGCCGCTGTCCTCCGCGACGCTGATCTGGTCCTCGCGGAGGACACCCGTCGGACGGGGCGGCTGCTGGCCCACGTCGGCAGCACGGTCTCCCAGTGGTCGCTCCATGAGCACAACGAACGCGCGCAGCTCGACGCGGTACTCGCTCGGCTCCGGAACGGGGCGCGGATCGCGCTCGTCTCCGACGCCGGGACCCCCGCGGTCTCGGATCCGGGTGCGCGGTTGCTCGCCGCGTGTGCGGCGTCCGGCATCCGCATCGAGCCGATCCCCGGGCCCTCTGCGGCACTGGCTGCGCTGGTCGCCTCGGGGTTCGCGACCGACCGCGTGGCCTTCGACGGCTTCCTGCCCCGCAAGGGCCGCGCGCGACGCGAGCAGCTCGACGTGTTGGCTGCTGAGCGCCGCACGGTGGTGTTGTTCGTGGCGCCGCACCGGGCGGCGACCGACCTGCGGGACCTGGCCGTGGCCTGCGGCGAGCATCGTCCCGCGGTCGTGTGCCGCGAGCTCACCAAGCTGCACGAGGAGGTGCTCCGCGGCACGCTCGGCGAACTGGCCGAGCGGGCGGAGGACGGCCTGCGGGGCGAACTGACGGTCGTGGTCGCCGGTGTGGTCACGACCGTGGAGGAACTGGACGACGAGACGCTGGTTGCCCGGGTCGCAGCGGAGGTCGCCGACGGCGCGAGCCGTCGGGATGCCATCCAACGGATCGCGCAGGCGACCGGGACCCCGAAGCGCCGCGTCTACCAGGCGGTGGTCGACGCCGGGATCTGATCATGCCGGGGACGCCGGCGGCCGTTGGTGCTGGCCGATGTCGGTTCGGGATCCGGCTCTGGCGGGGGCTGCGGCGACGGATCCGGGTTCGGGGCCGGGTCCGGTCCGGGCGACGGGTCCGGTCCGGGCGACGGGTCCGGCGCGGGCGGCGACGGGTCGGGTCCCGGTGTCGGGTCCGGTGCGGGCGGCGACGGGTCGGGTCCCGGCGTCGGTGGGAGTGGATCCGGTGGGATCGGTGAGGGCTGCGGATCGGGGACGGGCCCCGGCGTCGGTGACGGTGGAGGCTCGGGGATCGGTGACGGCGGGACCGCAGCGCGTTCACCTGCCCCGATCGGCGAGACCAGGTCGCGCAGGGCCGCCACGCACCCGGCGCAGAGCAGCCGGTTGCGGAACCGCACCAACGCCTGGTCCTCGCGCGCGCAGAACACGCACGCGTCCTGTGGCCGCGCCAGGACGACCCGTTCGCCCTCGACGCCGACCTCGAGCGCATCGCCCTCGCGGATGTTGAGCGAACGGCGGATCGCGGCGGGGATGACGACCCGCCCGAGGTCGTCGACCTTGCGGCGGATCACGTTGGAGGTGGTCGCACCATCCATGTCCGGCTCCTCCCATCTCGGTCGAGGCTGACGTGGCCGGGCCTGACCTTGCCTCCGGGCCTGACCTTGGCTGATGGCCGGGTCTCACCTTGCCAGATGCTGGCGTGTCACGCCCCGGTCGATCATCATCGACCCTACCGTGGAGCTGTGACGCGCTCGGTTCAGCCAGACGTGCGTCCTGCGGGCACCCGGGCCGACGGGCAACGGTCCCGACATCACGGAAGCGGGTGGCGGAGCCAGGTGGGTGCCGGCGCTGGACATCAGCCGGCTGCTAGGCTCTCGTTCCGGCCCGCCTCGCGGCGGGCCGTTGATGCGTCGGGCGGGCCGCTGGTGCGCCCGACGCCTGCATCACCTCACCTCGAACGTCGCCGGGTGCGCGTCGTCCGGAGGGAGCCGGACGGCCACCGATGCGGGGCCGGTAGCGACGTGCGTTCACGGCCGTGCCCGGTGGGACGTCCCGCTCCACCGCCTCGAACGAAGGTCCGACCCACCGTGTCGTACGTCGATACCCACTGCCACCTCGACCACCACGAGCAGCTGTCCGCTGATCAGCAGGTGGACCGTGCCCGAGCGGCCGAGGTCAGCACGATGATCACCGTCGGGACCGACATGGCGTCCTCGACGCAGGCGATCGCGACCGCGAGCCGGTACGCGGGGGTCCATGCGGCCGTCGGCGTCCATCCCAACGATGCGATGGAGGCCACCCCGCGGGTGCTCGAGGTGATCGAGCAACTCGCGCAGGATCCGGCATGCGTCGCCGTCGGCGAGACCGGCCTGGACTACTACCGCGACCACGCCACACCGAGCCAGCAGGAGGACAGCTTCCGGGCGCACATCGACCTGGCCAAGCGGTTGCACCGATCGCTGGTGATCCACTGCCGGGACGCGTGGAAGGACACCCTGAGGATCCTGGAGGACGAGGGTGCGCCGGAGCGGGTGATCATGCACTGCTTCTCGGGCGACCAGGACGTCGCCGATCACTGCGCGGCAGCCGGCTACTGGATGTCCTTCGCGGGGAACGTGACGTTCCGCAACGCCCGGGAGCTGCAGCAGGTCGCCGCCGGGGTGCCACTCGATCTGCTGCTTACCGAGACCGACTCGCCGTTCCTCACCCCCCACCCCTACCGAGGGAAGCCGAACGACCCGTCGTACGTTCCGGTCACCCTGCGCACGTTGGCCGAGTTCCAGGGGCGGTGGACGGCCGAGGTCCGTTCGGCCATCGTCCGCAACACCGCCGCCGCGTTCGGCTTGGCGGTGGAGGCGGTCGAGAACCCGTCATGACCTGCGACGACGCCGCTGAGGGTGGTCGATCGACCGCCGCCAGCGGGGGCGGGGGCAGCGGGGGTTCCATCACCTTCCTGGCCGTTCGGCAGGGGTGGGTCGTCGGAGGCCAGCTGGGGGTATGACACCGTCCCTTCATGCCAACCCTCCCCGCCACTGCCATCCTCGTCCGCCGCGCCGCTCTGGGCCTCGGGCTCGCCGCGCTCGCCGGGGCCGCCATCGCGGCCGCCTCCGCGGGCAACACCGTGACCATCGCCGCTGACGGCGAGACCACCGAGCTTCGCACGACCGGCGACACCGTCGCTGAGGCGCTCACCGATGCCGACATCGAACTCGGCCGCGACGACGTCGTCGAGCCCGCTCCGGACACCCCGATCGAGTCCGACCTCGACATCGAGGTCCACCGGGCGATCACCGTCGACGTCGAGATCGATCGTGAGACCACCCGCACCATCTCCACGGTCGCCGAGACCGTCGACGACGTCCTCGCCGCCGCGGACATCGACCCCACCGAGGACGATCCGCGGATCGAGCCCGAGCCCGACGCGGAGATCGCCGACGGCGACACCGTCACGGTGGTCTACCCGACGGAGGTCGTGGTCGAGGCCGACGGCGAGGAGCACGAGCTCTCCACCTTCGCCGAGCGCGTCGATGAGGTCCTCGACGAAGCCGGCATCGAACTCGGCTCCGACGACGTCGTCGAGCCCGAGCCCGATCAGCGCCTGCGTGACACCGACGTCATCACCGTGCAGCGGGTCGATGTCGAGGAGGATGTCGAGGAGGTCTCCCTGGACGCCGACGAGGTGCGGGAGGAGACCGACGACCTCGAGCGCGGCGAGAGCCGCGTCGAGCAGGAAGGTCGCGACGGTGTGAAGGTCCGCACCTACGAGGTCACGATCATCGACGGTGAGGAAGCCGAGCGCGAACTGCTCGACGAGTCGGTCGAGCAGGAGCCCCGCGACCGGATCGTGTTGATCGGCACCGCCGAGCCGGAGCCCGAGCCGGAGCCGGAGCCGGAGCCGGCCAGCGCCCCGAGCGGCAGCGTCTGGGACCGGCTGGCCGAGTGCGAGTCCAACGGCAACTGGTCGGCCAACACCGGCAACGGCTACTACGGCGGCCTGCAGTTCCTGCCGTCCACGTGGCGCAGCGTCGGTGGCTCCGGCATGCCGCACGAAGCGTCACGCGCGGAGCAGATCAACCGGGCGCAGATCCTGCAACAGCGCTCCGGCTGGGGCCAGTGGCCCGCCTGCTCATCGATGCTCGGCCTGCGCTGAGCCGTACGGGACCACCAACGCGAGCCGCCCCGGGACCCCGTCCCGGGGCGGCGGTCATCGGTTCCACCGTCCCGGTGAGCAGACGACGGGGGCGGCCCGAGTAGCCTGGGCCGTCACGGATGCCGTGGGGCGGGCGGATCGAAGGGAGCGGTGTGGATCACGAGCCGATGACGGTGCTGGTGACCGGGGCATCCGCCGGGTTCGGCGAGGCGATCGCCCGCCGGTTCGTCGCCGACGGCCATCGGGTCGTCGCCACCGCTCGCCGCGTGGACCGGCTCCAGCGACTGGCCGACGACCTCGGAGAGCAGCTGCTGCCGATCGGGTTGGACGTCCGCGATCGCGACGCCATCGAGCGAAGCATCGCCGACCTGCCCGAGGACTTCGCAGCGATCGACGTGCTGGTCAACAACGCGGGGCTCGCGCTCGGCTTGGAGCCGGCACACGAAGCCGACCTCGATCAGTGGGAGCAGATGATCGACACCAACTGCCGGGGGCTGGTGACCTGCACCCGCGCGGTGGTCCCCGGCATGGTCGAGCGCGGCCGCGGGCTGGTGGTCAACCTCGGCTCGGTCGCCGGCACCTACCCGTACCCGGGCGGCAACGTCTACGGCGCCACCAAGGCGTTCGTGCACCAGTTCAGCTTGAACCTGCGCTCCGACCTCCACGGCACGGGGGTGCGGGTCACCTGCATCGAACCTGGGATGGCCCGGACCGAGTTCTCCCTGGTGCGGCTCGATGGCGACCAGGACCGGGCCGAGCAGGTCTACGACGGTATGCAGCCGCTGACCGCCGACGACATCGCCGAGTCGGTGGCGTGGGTGGCCGCCCAGCCTGCCCACGTCAACGTCAACACGATGGAGCTGATGCCGACCGCGCAGAGCTTCGCGCCGTTCCAGGTCGCCCGCGACGACGCGTAGCTCGACGGTCCGCGCCGTCCACAGCCTGGTCGTGGTCGTCGGGGTGGTGGGGACGATGACGGCGTACGGTCGGTCGGGCCTTGTCAACGGCGCGAGGGGAGGTGACGATGGCGGTGGATGAGCGGCGTCGCAGCGAGCTGTTCCAGGCGGCGTCGGCGGCGTTGGGACCGGAGCCGGCTGCCACGATGTTCGAGTTCTTGCCGCCGCCCACCACTGAGTTGGCAACCCGTGACGACCTGTCCGGGGTCGAGACGCGGCTGTCGGGGCGGATCGATGGGCTCGAGCAGCGGTTCGATGCGTTGGAGCAGCGCATCGACGGCCGGTTCGAAGCGCTCGAAGGCCGGCTTGAGGCGCAGCGGCGGGAGTGGGACGAGCGCTTCGAGGCGCAGCGGCGGGAGCTGGATGCGCGGTTCGACGGGTTGCGCGACGAGCTGTTGGCGGCGTTCCGTGGTGAACTGGTGGCGGCGGTGTCCGGACAGACGCGGGCGGTGATCGTGGCGACCGCCACGGCGGTGTTCGGGCTCGGTGGGCTCGCGCTCAGCCTCGCCCAGCTGCTCTGACTGCCGCTCGCGGCCGCGGATGGGCTCGGCGTGGTTGGCCTGGTGGGCGACCGTGTCGCCGTCGGGACGGTCGGCCCAGCCGCCACGGTGGCCACAGCACCGGGCGCTGGTCGGACGCCTCGTGCGGCGGTGAACGGGTAGCGTCCGTTCGGTCGCGCGAACGCGTTGTCGCGGCGGGGCCGCACGCCGCGATGCCGCGTCGCAGCAGCACCATCGCGCCGACCCGGTCCCACGCGACCCACCGCCGACGATCCCGTTGCCGGGCTGTCCGCCACCTCGTCAGGAGCTGTAGCCGTGCCGTTGCTCGCCCGGACCGTTGCGACCCCGATCGCGATCGAGGTGCGACCCGGTGCCGTCGAGTCGTTGGCACCGTTGCTCAAGGACGGGCGCATCTCCCAGGGCGGCAAGCTCGCCATCGTGATCGGCCCCGGCCACGGGGAGATGATCGCCGAGGGGCTCGCCGGATCCCTCCCCTCCGCCAGCATCCACGTCGTCGCCGGTGGCACGCTGGACGCGGCGCTGGCGTTGATCCAGGGGCTGCGCGGCGACTTCTACGACGCCGTGGTCGGCATCGGCGGGGGCCGTACCGTCGATGCGGCCAAGTACGCCGCGTCGATGGTCGGTCTGCCGTTCGTCTCGGTGGCGACCACGCTCACCCACGACGGGCTGGCCTCGCCGGTCGCCACCCTGGAAGCCAACGGCCGCAAGGCCTCGTTCGGCGTCCACGTGCCGATCGCGGTCGTCGTCGACATCGAGCAGGTCCGCAGCGCGCCGATCGAGCACGTGCGTTCCGGCGTCGGTGACGTCCTGAGCAACCTGTCGGCGATCGCGGACTGGGAGCTGTCGGTCCGTGAGCACGGTGGCGGCATGGACGGGCTGGCGGTCTCGCTCGCCCGCACCGCCGGTGAGGCGATCCTGGATCTGGCTCCCGGCACCGACCGGTTCCTGACCACCCTCGCGGAGGCGCTGATCCTCTCCGGCATCGCCATGACGGTGGCCGGGACCAGCCGGCCGTGCAGCGGCGCCTGCCACGAGATCAGCCACGCCCTCGACGCCTTCCACGGCAGTCCGGGGCTGCACGGAGCGCAGGTGGCGTTCGGCGCCCGGTTCGCGACCTGGCTGCGCGGCGACGACGAACTGTTCGACGTGCTCGACGCCTCGATGCGCGTCCACCACCTGCCGCGGTCCCCAGCCGACCTGGGCATCGACCGAGACGCGTTCGTCGATGCCGTGGTCGAGGCACCACGGACACGCCCGGATCGTTACACGGTGCTCGAGTACCTTGACCTCACCCCCGCGCAGGTCGGCGAGCAGATCGACGCCTACCTCGACACCCTGGACCGGTGATGGCCGTCCGAAGCGCGGCGGCGCCCCAGCTGACGGTGTGGAGGATCGCGTGACACGGGATCGTTCGTCCCCGCGGCGGCGCTGGAAGCGTGCACTCGGGTCGGTCGTCGCGGCTGAGGGCCACCAAGGGATCGGGCGTCGGACGGGATGGCGTCGACTGACCGTCGGCAGCCGTTTCGCGCTTCGCAGCCCCATCGAACCGGTCCGCCCGTTGTTCGAGGCGGTTGGCGGCAAGCAACGGCACCTCGATGAGACGGGGCAGTTGCGGGTGTGGAGTCGGACGCAGGCGCCGATGGTCCGGATCGGGAAGTTCGATGTGGACGACGTCGCTCGGTTACGTGCCTTCTACCCGGACGTCGGGCTCGCGCTACGGCTTCAACGGGCTGACGACACCGGACCAGGCGTCGCCCGGGAGCTGGAGGCTCGCCGCACGATCGCTGACCACGCACCCGGATTGGCGCCCCCGGTCGTGGGTCACGGCGCCTTCGGTGGGTCTCCGGGCATCGCGTACCTGTTCGAGGAGCTGCTGCCAGCCCGACAGCTCAACGCCCCGGAGCTGATCAGCGAGGGGTTGGGCGAGCTCGCTGCACGCTTGACGGAGCTACACCGGGGTTTCGGGGTGGGGTCACGCCGGTTGGACGAGGTGATCAGTCCGAAGGTGCCGACGTGGTGGTCGGCGGTCGTCCCGACGCTCGAGATCGATCCGGCGATCGACGCGGCGGTCCAGGAGCTGTTCGAGCGAAACCAGGAGTTGGAGATCAGCTTCGGTCATGGCGATCTGGTCGGTTCCAACATCCTGAGGGCGGATGGTCGCATCGTCCTGGTCGACTGGGAGCACTCGCAGACGATGCCGATCGCCTTCGATCTGGCCAAGCCGCTCCTGCAATCTGCCGATCCGACGGCTGCGCTGGATGTGCTTCGCGACGTCCTCGCACCGACGGTCCCGGGTGGTCCGGACAGCTTCGCGCTCGAAGAACAGCTCGCACTGGCGTACGTCCGCACCCTCAGCGGTGTCGCATCCCGACGGGAGCGGGCTGCTGCAGCCGGACGACTCGAGGCTCTCGAACGCGAGACCCAGCAGCGCATCACGTTGGTCGCGGCGTTGCTGGACGTGTGAACCGGAGCCGACCCATGGCCACCCTGCTCACCCCCCGTGACGTCAGCGACCTGCTGCGCGAGCACGGGCTGGCCCCGCGCAAGACCGACGGGCAGAACTTCCTGGTCGATCCCAACACGGTGCGACGGATCGTCGCCGCCGCCAGCCTGCAACCCGACGACCAGGTCCTGGAGATCGGCCCCGGGCTCGGCTCCCTGACGCTGGGCCTGGCAGATCAGGTCCGTCGCATCGTCGCGGTCGAGATCGACGCTGGACTCGTCCGCGCGCTGAAGGACACCGTCGGCCACCTCGAACACGTCGAGGTGGTCCACGCCGACGCCCTGCGAAGCGATCTCGGCACGGTGCTCGGTGGTGCGCCAGCGAGGTTGGTCGCGAACCTGCCGTACGCCACCGCCACCCCGTTGTTGTTCCACGCGCTGGCCGAGCCGGCGGTCACCGACGCGTTCGTGATGGTCCAGCGCGAGGTGGGCGAGCGGTGGGCGGCCGACGTCGGCGATCCCAGCTACGGCGCGGTCTCGATCAAGCTCGCCCTCGTCGCCGACGTCGAGGTGGCGTTCACCATCCCCCGCACCGTGTTCATCCCGGCGCCGCGGGTGGACAGCGTGATGGTGCGGGTGCGTCGGCGTCACGACGCCCCGCCGCTGGCGCAACTCGAGCGCCTCACCCGGTTGGTCGATGCGGCGTTCGCCGCGCGACGCAAGACGCTGCGCAACACGCTGGGAGCGGTCGTGGCCCCAGAGCAGCTCGCGGAGGCGGCAGCGCAGGCTGGGGTGGACCTGGGTGCTCGGGCGGAGACGCTCGCGCCCGCGGATCTGCAGCGGCTGGACGCGGCGCTGGCCTCGATCGGGACGGCGTAGGCGCACTCCCGCGGTGTGCCGGTCGGCTCATGCGTCGGCCTCGATGGGCGGTGCGCGCCGGGGCACCACCTCGACGTCCCCGCGGTGGTGCGTGGGAGCGGCGAGCGTGCCCGTACCCTTGGCGCCGTTCCGGTCGATCCGTCGTCCGAGCACCGAGCGAGCTCACGTCCGTCGCGCCGGCGGGCACGTCCTTGGGGGAGGTGGAGATGGTGGGAGGTCCACCGTCCCACGTCCGTGTGCGGGTCCCGTGCAAGGTCAACCTGTTCCTGGCGGTCCGGGGTGTGCGCGGTGACGGCTACCACGAGGTCGTGACCGTCCTGCAGACCGTGTCGATCTACGACACGTTGGTCGCGGAGCTCGAGCGATCCGGTGCATCGGCACACCCGGCCGCGCGTCGGTTCATGGAACTGGCGTTCACCCACGACGGTCACGGTGCCGTCCCCGTGGACGACGGCAACCTCGCCGTCCGGGCGGCGCGACGGCTGATGGCCGAGGTCGGCATGGGCACGAGCGACCGCGTCGGCCATTCGGGGTTGCCGATCACGCGCTTGCACCTGCACAAGAGCATCCCGGTCGCGGCCGGCATGGCCGGTGGTTCAGCGGACGCCGCCGCGTCGCTGGTCGCGCTGAACCGGCTGTGGGAGGCCGAGCTCGACCAGGCGGCCCTGCGGGAACTGGCCGGGGAACTCGGCTCGGACGTGCCGTTCTGCGTCAGCGGGGGAACGGCGTTGGCGACCGGGACCGGGACGGCGACCGCGCAGGTACTGACCCGCGGCGTCTACCACTGGGTGGTGGGGATCAGCGACCAGCCGCTATCCACGCCCGAGGTCTACCAGGCCTACGACCGCATCGCCGGGCCCAGCGACGTCGAACCCGACGCGGTGCTCCAGGCGCTGCGCACCGGCGACGCGGAGGCGTTGGGCGCCGCGTTGCACAACGACCTGGAACCCGCTGCCTTCGAGCTGCGGCCGGAGCTGGCCGACGGTTGCGCCGCACTGCTCGAGGCCGGCGCGCTCGGGGCGATGGTCAGCGGCTCCGGACCGACGGTGGTCGGCCTGGCGAGCTCAGCGCAGGACGCGTCCTCGATCGCCCGGACGGTCGTCGACCGTTTCGACCGGGTCGAGGTGGCGATGTCCCCGGCTGGCGGGCCTGAGCTCAGCTGCGGCTAGTCATCATGGAACGGCCGGCTCCGACCGCATCTACGTGGATCTTCCACCAAGCTGTGGTGCGTGACCGCAAGGCGGAGCCGACATTGAGGAAGGAGCCGACCGTTCATGGCCAGTAT
>SKJX01000075.1 GCA_007121785.1 Nitriliruptoraceae bacterium | reverse complement strand
GGATGAGGGGACTTGAACCCCCGGCCTCTCGGATCACAACCGAGCGCTCTAACCGAACTGAGCTACACCCACCGAGGAAACGTGCCGGCTCGCGGCACGAGCGCGGAGGGTACGTCCGGCGACCCGGGGGGTCAAAGCGCCGGCCGCCGAGCTCGGTGTCCCGCTACCCGCAGATGTCGCCGACGGACGCGCGCAACTCCTCGACGCGCTCGCGGTTGACGCCCCCGTCATCCCCACCGAGACGTGCTGCCGAGCGGACCTCGATGCGCCCCAGGGTGGCGTGCAGTTCCAGGTCATCGACGAAGCCGAACACCAGCGAGCGTGCCTCCAGGTGCGCGTAACCGTCGTCGGTCGTCTCCACGCTGGTCCGGTCGAGGTCCGTCACGGCCCGATCGACGACCCGGTCGAGGTCGTCCATGTCGCAGGCCAGCGGCTCGATGGCATGGCGCTCGTCGTCAGCTGCGGAGTGGACGCAGTTGTCGCTGTCCGGGCACGGCTGGAGCTCACCGTCCTCGGTGAGGCCGAGCGTGGGCGGTGGCATCACCCCGGTCACGATGCGGACGGCGACCACACCGACCACGGCCACGAAGGCGAGACCGATCAGGACGCGGGGCCAGCGGCTCATGGGACGGGCCTTCCGATCGGCAGGCGTGATGGCGTCGGTCGGATCGATGCTGCTGGTGCTCGGTCGTGCCAGGCTGCACCGGAGGCTACTGCGCGTCGATCGCATCCAGAAGCATCGCGACGTCCGGATCCTCGTTCGACAGCGGCCGCAACGCGCCGATGCGGTTGCCCTGGTCACGCACCAGCGTGGCCCGGCCGTCATCCGCCGCCTGGACGAGGTCGCCGACCACCGGCGTGGTCGCACCGTTCGGTAGGACCTGGGCTCGCGACAGCTCGGCGAGCAGCAGCACGGCCGGGCCGCCGATGTGCTCGGGGCAGACCACGGCCACGTGGACCGCGTCGAGCCCCGGCGCCACCGCGAAGGCTTCCGCCGCCACCGCGATCACCCCTGAGGAGATCGCCGCCTGGTAGAGCTCGTGCTGGCGGGTCTTGGTCATCCGCGCCAGCGAGAGGTTGCCCTTGTCGGTCAGCGTGGGCTCCCGGTTACCGACCAGTTGGTCGTGCGGGAGCACCGAGACGACGAGGTGGGCCGTGGCACCCTCGACCGCCGCCACGGTCGCGGGCATCGCATGCTCGGTCAGTGCGGACTCGAGCCGGACGGTGACGGTCTCCGGGTCGTTGCCGATCAGCGCCTGCCACCAGGCGTCCGCCTCACCTTGCGCCTGCGCCGCGTCCTGCTCCGCGGCTGCACGGCGCCTTGCCACCTCCGGACCGACCAGCGCGTCCGCCCGTCGTCGCGCGGCCCGGCGTTCGCGCAGCTGCCACGGCCGCAACCCCGCCAGCTGATCGCGGCGGAGCTCGCGCTTCACCCGTCGGCGGTCCACCGGGGCCGGTGGCGGTGCGATCGGCCGTTGCGCGTGCGTGACCGGCTCGAGGTGCTGGGAGAGTAGGCGGTCGAGGTGGTCGCGGATCGTCGCCCACTCGTCGGCCTTGCGCGAGGACGCCGACCCGTCGGGGTGGGTGTGGCGGTCGTGCCCGCCGCCCGACAGCGTCTGCCAGACCGTGATCGGTCCCTTGCCCGCGGAGACCGCGGGCGTTCCGCCACCGAGGTGGATGCGGGACATGCGGGGTCCCAGCGACATCCGTGGACCGCGACGGGTCGCGCGCAGCCGAACCCCCGGAGCGACACGGAACCCGACCCCGAACCCCACACGTCCTCCTCGGTCGACGTCGGCCGTCACGTCTCGTGCGGACGTCTCGTGCGGTCGTCCGGTCGGGACGCTACCGGCGAGCAGCGACAACGCGGTGCCCGACCGCCGGCATGAGCCTGGCGGTACGGTTCCCGTGAGGCGTCCGCTCCGGCACGAGGCGCCCACCACCTGGACGTCGAGGTGGTGGCCTCCGCCGCGACGGATGCGTTCGGGAGGCCGGCGGGAACGTCGGGGGAGGACACGCCGATGAGCGGACCGATCCAGCAACCCGACGCGGAGTGCGAGGACGAGCGGCTCGAGGGCATCGAAGCCCGCGAGGGCCGCCGCGCTCAGGTCGGCGGGCTCGCGGTGACCCGGGTGCTGCCGACCAAGGGCCGGCGGACCGTCGGGGCGTGGTGCTTCACCGACCTGATCGGGCCGCAGGACGCCCTGAACCCGGACCCGTTGGAGGTCGGCCCGCATCCGCACATCGGGCTGTCGACGGTGACCTGGCTGTTGGAGGGTGAGGCGCTGCACTCCGACTCGCTCGGCACCGAGCAGCTGATCCGCCCCGGCCAGCTGAACCTGATGACGGCCGGCAACGGCATCGCGCACGCGGAGCTGGCTGCCGAACCGCCGTTCCGCGGCGTCCAGCTGTGGATCGCCCAGCCGGAGGCGACGCGGCACGGCGGTTCGCGGTTCGAGCACCTCGCCGAGCTGCCGGTGGTCACGGTCGGCCAGGCCGAAGGGACCGTGCTGGTCGGCTCGCTGGCAGGTGCGGCATCCGACGCCACCGTCGACACCCCGCTGATCGGCGCGGACCTGCGCCTGCGTGCGGGTCGCACGGTGCTGCCACTGGACCCGGCGTTCGAGCACGCCGTCGCGCCGGTGGATGGCAAGGTCAAGGTCGGCCCGGAGGTCGTCGAGCCGGGCTGGCTCGCGATGGTGCCGCAGGGGATCGAGGAGCTCCCGCTCGAGGCGACCGATGCGGGCGCCAGGGTGATGCTGATCGGTGGGGAGCCGCTCGGTGAACGGGTGCAGATGTGGTGGAACTTCGTCGCGCGCGACAAGGACGAGATCACCGTCGCCTGGCGTGCGTGGCAGCAGCGCACCGACCGGTTCGGGACGGTCCCGTCGCAGCTGGAACCGATCGAGGCGCCGCGGCCACCGTGGGTGCCCGACGAGAACTGACCGCCCCCGCTCCGGTGTCGTCCCCGGCTCGATGGGGTGTCCTCGGCAGCCCGCCGGGTCGGCTCCCGCCGTTGTCCAGCGTCTCCGGGCAGGCGTTGTCGGGGCGGCCGAGCAGCAGCACGGCCGCCCCTGCCGTCGCGATCGTCGCACGGGTTCGCACGTCCGGTCTCCTGGGGGTCGGCTGACCCGTAGGGCCGCCGGGTTGCCGCGGCCGGGTCGCGTGCACGGAGGGCGCGGTGGAGCATGGTTGCTCGGTCCCCGCACCGACCGAACGTTCGGTCACCCAGGTGGTCTACGCTGTCCGGGAGCGAGCGGGAGCACCTCGCCGCAGCTGCCGTGCCTGGGAGGGAGCCCACGATGCCGACGACCACGCCCATCGACGTCGACGAGCTCGTCGCGCGCCACGTGCCGGACGTGATCGCTGCGGCCGAAGCGGCCTACGCGCGCACCTTCCACTCGCGCTACCCCGAGCGGCCGACCGACCCGGCGTACGGCGAGGAGCCGTTCGAGTCCGGCCAGGTCGCCTTCGACGCGCTCCAGCAGCGCGGCCTGGACCTCGACCAGCCGAGCACGGGCGGTTCGATCGCGGGGGAGGTCTCGCCGTACGGGCTGCGGCTGGGGGTGACCTACCCGAGCGTCGATCCGGAGGCGCTGATCGCCGCGGCCGCCGACGCGCTGCCGCCGTGGCGGGCCGCCGGCCCGGACGTGCGGGCGGCCCTGTGCGTGGAGATGCTCGACCGGCTCGGTGCGCGCGCCCACGAGCTCGGCCTGGCGGTCCACCACACCAGCGGGCAGCCGCGGGTGATGGCGTTCCAGGCCGGTGCGCCGCACGCGCTGGACCGCGGCTTCGAGGCGGTCGCCTACGCCCACGCCGCCCAGACCCGCCACGCATCGGTCGCGCGCTGGGAGAAGCCGGGCAAGCAGCCCACCGTGATGCACAAGACCTTCCACGTCGCCCCGCGCGGGGTGGAGGTCACGATCGGCTGCCGCACCTTCCCGACCTGGAACGCCATGCCCGGGATCATGGCCAGCCTGGCCACCGGCAACCCGGTGATCGTCAAGCCCCACCCGGCCACGATCCTGCCGCTGGCCATGGTCGTCGAGGTGGCACAACAGGTCCTCGCCAGCGCGGGCTTCTCGCGGCACCTGGCGATGTTGGCGGCGGAGAGTCCGGACGAGCCGATCGCCAAGCGCTTCGCCACCGACCCTCGGGTCAAGCTGGTGGACTTCACCGGCTCCACCACGTTCGGCGAGTGGCTGGAGGACAACGCCCGGCAGGCCCGGGTGTTCACCGAGAAGGCCGGGGTCAACTCGATCGTGATCGACGGCACCGACGACGCGGCGGGCATGTTCGCCAACCTGGCGTTCAGTTTCTCGCTGTACAGCGGGCAGATGTGCACCACCCCGCAGGCGGTGTTCGTCCCCCGCGACGGCATCGACACCGACGAGGGGCACCTGACCTTCGAGCAGGTGGGCGAGCGGGTCGCCGCCGCCTTGGACGATCTGCTCGAGCCGGCCAAGAAGGGCGTGCAGATCCTGGGCGCGATCGGTGACCCCGCGATCGTCGAGCGGATCGAGCAGGCGAGGTCGCTCGGCACGGTCGTGGCCGACTCGCACACGCTCGACCACCCGGAGGCGCCCGAGGCGGTGGTGCGCACCCCGCTGGTCGTCGCCGTCAACGAGGGTGACGTGGACGCCTACGACTCCGAGCGGTTCGGCCCGATCGCCTTCCTGGTGGCCACGGAGGGCACGGACGCTTCGTTCGAACGGGTCCGCGACCTGGTGCGGCGCCGGGGCGCGATCACCTTCGGGGTGCACACCCGCGAGGACAAGGTCCGCGCGCAGGCGACCGACCTGGCCTTGGATGTCGGGGTGTCGGTCTCGTTCGACCTGACCCAGGGCGTGTACGTCAACCAGACCAGCGCGTTCAGCGACTTCCACGCCACCGGCGCGAACCCGGCGGCCAACGCCTCGCTGGTCGACGACGCGTTCGTGGCCGGCCGGTTCCACCTGGTCGAGACCCGGAGCCACACCGCACGAACGGGAGCCTCATGAGCGCAACCTCCACCTGCGATCCCGTGCGTGAGGAGGAGTTCCTCGCGCGGCTGGACGAGGGCCACCGGGTCGAGCCGTACGAGTGGATGCCCGACACCTACCGGACGCTCAACGTCAAGTTCATCGAGATGCACGCCAACTCGGAGATCATGGGCGCACTGCCCGAACGCGAGTGGATCGCGCGCGCACCGACGCTGAAGCGCAAGCGCTCGTTGGCGGCCAAGGTGCAGGACGAGGTCGGCCACGCCCACCTGATCTACCGGGTGGCGGAGTCGTTGGGACGGCCGCGCCGGGCGATGTACGAGGACCTGATCGCCGGCAAGGGCCGGTTCCACAACGTGTTCCACTACCCGACCTACACCTGGGGGGACGTCGCCTGCATCGGTTTCCTCGTCGACGGCGCGGCGATCGTCACCCAGCGCGCGCTGCTGGACACCTCCTACGCCCCCTACGCCCGGGTGATGAAGCGGGTGGTGGCCGAGGAGTCGCTGCACTACCGCCACGGTGAGGACATCATGCTGGCGCTGGCCAGCGGCACCGACGAGCAGTTCGAGATGCTCCAGGAGGCGGTGAACCGCTGGTGGGAGCCGATCATGCACTTCTTCGGCACCGCCGTCCCCGCCGAGCAGGACCCGATGATCCGCTGGGGCGTCAAGGGCCGCTCCAACGAGGCGTCCCGCCAGGAGTGGCTCAACACCTACGTGCCGAAGATGTGGGACATGGGCATCGACACCCCCGATCCCAAGCTCGCCTACGACCCCGAGACCGGCTGGTGGGACTACACCGAGCCGGACTGGGACCGCCTCGCCCAGATCGTCAAGGGTGAGCCGACCGAAGCGACCGCCAGCCGGCTGTACTGGCGGCAGCTGCTGCACCGCCATCACGCGTGGCTGCACGACATCATCCTCGGCCCCGACCCGGCAGCGGCCGCCTGACCGGCGACCGGACCTGACGACCTCACGGCAGGAGCACCGACATGGCGACCTTCGAGGTCTTCGGTCGACGCAAGTGGGACGCACCGATGGAGCACGTCGGCATCCTCCACGCCCCGGACGCGGAAGCCGCGCTGGTGCTCGCCCGCGAGACGCACTTCCGCCACGACGAGGGCGTGGAGTACGCCGTCTGCCCGAGCGAACACTTCCACACCCAGGATCCGACCCTGCTGCAGCGGCAGGTCGATATCAGCTACCGGCTGCAGAGCGGCTACTCGGGGTTCCGCGACAAGCGCGAGGCGGCGCGGCAGGCGGCAGATGCGCGAGGCCGCGGTGACCTGCGTGAGCGTCCGGTCCCGCGGCGGCACGGAGGTGAGGCATGACCGCGGTCGACCTCGCGCTCCCGGATCTGTCGACGCCGCGCCGCCAGGTGCTGCTGGCGATCGCCGACGACGCGCTGATCAGCGGGCACCGCGCATCGCACTGGACCGGGGTCGCGCCGTCGCTCGAGGAGGACCTGGCGTTCTCCACCATCGCCCAGGCCGGCATCAACCACGCGGACCTGTGGTACCAACTGGTGCTAGCCGGCACCGTCGACGACGTGTCAGCCGGCGTCGACGCGCTCGGACTCGGTCGGGAACCGGACGCCTACCGCCATGCGATCGTGTGCGAGCGCCCGCCCCGCGACTTCGCCTACACGCTCGCGCGCCACTGGGTGCTGGACCGGTTCGAGGCGGTGCGCCTCGCGTCGCTGGCCGACTCCACCGACCGGGACGTCGCCGCGCTCAGCGTCAAGCTGCGGCACGAGCACCGTTACCACCTCGAGCACGCCCAGCTGTGGTTCGACCGGCTCGTCCGCGGCGGTGACGAACCGGCCGAGCGGCTCCGCGACGGCCTCGCGCAGGTCCTGCCGGAAGCGCTCGGGCTGTTCGAACCGGTCGAGGCGGAGGACCAGGCGGTCGCGGACGGGCTCCTGCCGATCGGCCACACCCAGCTGCGCGAGCGCTGGCTGGAGTCCGCGGCGCCGCTGCTGGAGCAGGCAGGGTTCGCCGACCTGGTCCCGGCCGCCGACGCCGCGGTGCCGGACGCGGCCGCGCTCGGGCGCCGTGGTTGCCACACCGACGACTTCGTGGTCGACGTCTGGCCGGAGATGACCCGCCTCTACCGCGAGCACCCGGGCGCGAGGTGGTGACCGCGATGACCGCCGACGGTGCCAGCGGCACGGCCCCGGTGGACGCGCGTCGCGTCCGGCAGGTCGTGGAGGCGGTCCCCGATCCGGAGCTGCCGCCGGTGACGATCGGGATGCTGGGCATGGTGCACCACCTCGACGTCCAGGCGGACGGCCGGGTCGACATCGAGCTGCTACCCACCTACTCCGGCTGCCCGGCCACGGAGATGATCGAGCGTGACGTGCGGCAGGCCGCCGCCGAGGTGCCCGGTGTGCGAGAGGTCGCCGTGCGCTTCCGGTTCGACCCGCCGTGGACGCCCGACCGCATC
>SKJX01000080.1 GCA_007121785.1 Nitriliruptoraceae bacterium | reverse complement strand
GCGGAGCTGATGTACCCGGGCATGGAGGTCGAAGGCGCGGCCTACCGGCTCAAGCCGATGAACTGTCCCTTCCACATCATGGCGTTCACCTCGCGCACCCGGTCCTACCGCGAGCTGCCCATCCGCCTCTCGGAGCTTGGCACCGTCTACCGCTACGAGCGCTCGGGGGTCGTCAACGGGATGCTGCGGGCCCGCGGGTTCACCCAGGACGACAGCCACATCTTCTGCCGCGATGACCAGGTCGTCGACGAGGTCGCGGCCTGCGTGGAGTTCGCGCGCGACCTCTACCGCACCTTCGGTCTGGGTGATCCGTCGCGCGTCGCCATCTCGACCCGACCGGAGAAGTCGCTCGCCGGCAACGACGCAGGGTGGGCCGCTGCGGAGCAGGCGCTGATCGACGCGGTGGAGCGGACCGGGCTGCCCTACGAGACCGACCCCGGAGAAGGCGCCTTCTACGGGCCGAAGATCGACATCCACGCCCGGGATGCGATCGGCCGGGAGTGGCAGCTGACCACCGTGCAGATCGACTTCAACCTGCCGGAGCGCTTCGACATCGCCTACGTCGGCGCCGACGGGGACAAGCACCGGCCCTACATGGTCCACCGGGCCCTGTTCGGCTCGATCGAGCGGTTCTTCGCGGTGATGGTCGAGTCGTTCAACGGCGCGTTCCCGACCTGGCTCGCGCCCGAGCAGGTCCGCGTGGTGCCCGTGGCGGCTGACTTCGTCGACTACGCGGAGAAGGTCGCCGCGACCCTGACGGACCGGCAGGTCCGGGTCCACGTGGACGCCAGCGACGCGACGCTCGGCAACCGGATCCGTGACGCCCAGACCTCCAAGATCCCGTACACGCTGGTGGTCGGCGGCAACGAGGCGGAGGCCGGCACGGTCGCGGTCCGCCCCTACCGGGGTGACCAGCGCAAGGACGTCCCCGTCGACACGTTCCTCGCGGAGGTCGTCGACGAGATCCTCACCCGCGCGGCAGGAGACGACGCGTGACCCACCAGGCGCCGAGCTACCACGATCTCGCTGGCTGGTACGACGCGTTGTACGAGTCGACCGGCAAGGACTACGTGGCCGAGGCCCGCACGGTGCTGGCGACGCTCCACGAGGTCGGCGGGGCCGCCCCGACGTCGCTGCTCGACGCGGCGTGCGGGACCGGCCGTCACCTCGAGGTGTTCGCCGCCGAGGTAGGGGAGGTCGCCGGGCTCGACGTCTCGCCGGAGATGCTGGCGATCGCTGCCGGACGGCTGGGCCCGGACGTGCCGCTGTACGAGGAGGACCTGCGCGCGTTCGACCTGGGTCGGACCTTCGATGCGGTCACGTGCCTGTTCTCCTCCATCGGCCACGTCGAGGACGAGACCGAACTGGATTCGGCGGTGGCCGCGATGGCCGCGCACGTCGCCCCAGGAGGTGTGCTGCTCATCGAACCGTGGCTCACCCCTGACCGGGTCGTTCCCGGAGGGATCCGCAAGCTCGACCACGCACAGACCGAGGAGGGCGTCGTCGCTCGGGCGGTCACCTCGCGCGAGGACGGTGACCACCTGGTGATCGACTTCGGCTGGGCCGTGGCCACGACCGGTGGCGTTGCCACGCTGGAGGAGACCCATCGGTTGCCGCTGTTCACCCGTGAGCGCTACCTCGCCGCCGTTGAGGCCACCGGGCTGAGTGCGCAGTGGCGTGACGACGTGCCGGGGTTGACGACCGGACGGGGCCTGCTGCTCGGTCACCGTGACCCCGGAGGGCCGCGGTGACCCACGACCCCTCAGCGAACGATCCTGGCACGCGCGACCCACAAGCGGCCGAGCACCTCGGCCAGCACGTCCGGGATGCCCGAAGCGATCAGGCCGGGGTGGGCACCGACGACCTGCAGCGTCTCTGGGCACCGTGGCGGTTCGGCTACGTCGCCGGTGACGACCCGATCGAGGGCTGCCCGTTCTGCGTCCTGCCCGCCCGCGGCCCGGATCGCGACCGGGAATCACTGATCCTGCACCGCGGCGAGCACGCGTTCGTGATCTTCAACGCCTACCCCTACAACCCAGGCCACCTGATGGTCGTGCCGTACGTGCACGAGGCCGAGCTCGAGGAACTGGACGGCGAGGTGGCCAACGAGGTCTTCGAGCTCGGGCGGCGCTCGGTCGCGGTGCTCAAGGAGCAGGTGCGCTGCGCCGGGATCAACCTCGGGATGAACCTCGGGACCGCTGGTGGCGCGGGGATCACCGAGCACCTGCACCTCCACGTCGTCCCGCGGTGGGGCGGCGACACCAACTTCATCTCGGTCATCGGCGCGAGCCGCGTGCTGCCCAAGGCGCTGGAAGAGTTGTACGACCAGGTGGCGCCGGGGTTCGGCTGACCTGCGGGCACGCCGATCCGGTCAGGGACGTCCGCGACGGCCACCGCGGAGCCGCGCTCGGTTGGTCGGTAGCATCGCAGGCCTCCGACGACGCAGGACCGCGTGGCCGTTCGTTCCAGGTTCCCGACCTACGTCGACGCCGTCACCGGGCCGGTCGGCCGGGCGCTCGCGCGCACCGGTATCACCCCCAACGCGCTGACGACGCTCGGGCTGGTGTTCACCGCGGCTGCGGCATACCTGGTCGCCATCGGGGAGCTGGTCGTGGGGGGGTGGGTGCTGGTCGTCGGCGGTCTCATGGACACCTTCGACGGGGCGGTCGCCCGTGCAGCGGGACGGTCCAACGCGTTCGGCAGCTTCTACGACTCGGTGTCCGACCGCATCTCGGACGCGGTGATCCTCGGCGGGCTGGCCTGGTTCCTGCGCGACGAGCCCCGCGTGTTCGTCCTGACGTTGGTGGTGATGGCCGCCGCGAGCGTGACCAGCTACGTCCGGGCGAAAGCCGAGGCGATCGACCTCGACTGCTCCGTCGGGCTCTTCGAGCGGGCGGAGCGGGCGGTCCTGCTGATCGTGGCTCTGGTGTTCCACCGGTGGGTGTTCGAGCCGGTGCTGTGGCTGCTGGCCGTCGGTGGTGTGGTCACCGTCGTCCAGCGCGTCCACCACGTCTGGTGCCAGATCGCCCGTGACCTGCCCGACGAGCTGGTCTCGCTGACGTTGCACGACCGGGCATGGAGCCGGGCCTTCAAGGCGGCGGCGCGACGGTTCTACGGGCAGCGCAACTTCGACGAGGCGGTCGAGGCACGCGACCCGGAGCGGCCGCGGTGAGGGCGGCGGCCGACCTCACCGATCTGCCGCCCCCGCCCCCCGAGACGCTCCGGCAGCGCGCGACCTACTGGCAGTACCGGGCGGTGTGGGAGGCGGCAGCACGCCTCCCCGACCGGGTCGCGCGCCGGTTGCCCGCCCGCATCGGTGCAGCCTGGTTCCGGGCGGCCTCGCCGCGGCAGCGCGAACAGGTCCGTCGCAACCTCGCCCGGGTCGTGCCGGAAGCATCCGCGTCCGAGCGGCACGAGCTGGTCCGTGCCGCCTACGTGTCCTACGCGCGCTACTGGTTGGACAGCTTCCGCCTGCACACCATGGAGGGCGAGCAGGTCGTCGCCGCGTCGACCACCGAGGGGCTGGAGTACGTCGACGCGTTCCGTGACTCCGGTCTGGGTGGGATCTTCGCGACCGGTCATCTCGGATCCTGGGACGTGGGGGCGTTCTTCACCAGTCAGCGTGACTGGGGGATGGTGGTCGTCGCCGAGCTGGTCGAACCTCGCCGGCTGTTCGACCGCTTCGTGCAGCTGCGACGGGACGCCGGCATCGACGTGATCCCGCTGGTCCCGGGAGGCGACATGCTCGACCGGCTCGAGCAACGGGTCAGCGAGCACGGGCAGCTGGCGACGCTGCTGGCCGACCGCGATCTCACCCACAAGGGTCCGATCGTGTCGTTCTTCGGCGAGCCGTGCCGCCTGCCGCCGGGTGCGGCAGCGCTGGCACGGCGGACCGGCCGTCCCGTCGCCGTCGGCGGGTTCGTGACCTCGGGCGACGGGTTCCACGGCATCGTGCAGCCACCCGTCGACGTCAGCGGGTCGGACGTCCACGAGGGCACGCAGACGATCGCCCACGAGCTCGAGCGTCTGATCCGCCGCGTCCCCGAGCAGTGGCACGTGTTCGTCCGCAACTGGCTCGCCGAGCGCGAGCCGACCCACCCGGTCGTCCGTGCCTGGCGTCGAGGTGACGACTGGCAGGCACTGGCCCGTGCCGAGCACGCCGACCGCGTCGCTGCGGGCGAGGACGGAGCGAACGGGTGAAGGTCGTCCTGGTCAGCCCCTACGACCTGTCGGTCCCCGGCGGCGTGCAGTCCCACGTCGCACAGCTCGCCGACGCGCTCCGGGCGGTCGGGGACGACGTGCGGATCGTCGGTCCCGGCCGGCCCGACGCCGCGCTGGTGCCGGACGGCGTGCATCCGCTGCCGGTCGGACGGGCCTCCAGGGTGTCGTTCAACGGGTCGGTCGTGCCGATCGCGCTGGGGCCGGGAGCGTTCACCCGCACCCGGCACGCCCTCCAACGGTTGCAGCCGGACGTGGTGCACGTCCACGAGCCGGTCGTGCCGATGGTGGGCGTCGCCGCTGCGACCTCGACCGGCGCGCCCGTCGTGGGCACCGTGCACGCGTGGTCGCACCAGCGTCGGGCCTACCGGGCGACGCGGGCCGTGAGCCGGCGGGTCATCGACCACCTCGACGACCTGTTGGCGGTCAGCCCCGCCGCGGCCGAGTTCCACGCGGACGCGCTGGGCCTGTCCACCGACCGCTTCGAGATCGTCCCGAACGGGGTGGAGGTGGCACGCTTCGCATCCGTCGTCGACGCGCGAGCGCAGACGGCGGACGACGCATCCCGGTTGCTCTTCGTCGGGCGGATCGAACCGCGCAAGGGGCTGACGGTGCTCCTGGACGCGTTCGTCCGGCTGGCTCGACGGCGAGGTGATCTCGAACTGGACGTGGTGGGCGACGGGCCGGAGCGGACCGCCGCGCAGCGCCGCGTCCCCGCGGACCTGCGCGCACGTGTGCGGTTCCACGGGCGGGTCGACGATGCGGACCTGCTCGAACGGCTGGCGGCCTGCGACGTCTACGTCTCGCCGGCGCTGGGCGGCGAGTCGTTCGGCATCGTGCTGTTGGAGGCGATGGCGGCGGGTCGGACGGTCGTGGCCTCGGACCTGCCCGGCTACCGCTCGGTGGTCACCGACGGCGTCGACGGCCGTCTGGTCACGCCGGGCGACCCGGAGCACCTGGCGGACGCGATCGACGGGCTGCTCGACGATCCGGCGGCTCGGGCGCAGCTGGTGGCCGCTGGCCACGAGCGAGCGGCGGCGCACGACTGGCCGGTCGTAGCCGGACGGATCCGCGAGCGCTACCTCCGGGCGGTCGACGGGCCCACCGCCGGGTCGGCGTGACCACCGGGCCATCGGACCGCCCCCGCGCTCATACGACGTCGTGGTGGCTGCGGCCCACAGATGCGTGGGGCGGCGGGGTGCAGGTCCTAGACTCCACCGGTTCGTCGCGGCCCGAACCTGACCCGGAGTGAACCCCGTGCCCCGTGCCCTCATCGCGCTGCTCACCGGCGCCCTGCTGCTCTCCGCCTGCGCCGACGATCAGCCGAAGCTGGTGCGCACGGCACCCTTCGACGTCGGCGAACCCGAGCCGGCTCCCGAGCCCGAGGAGCCCGAGGAGCGCGAGGAGCCGGAGCCTGAACCGCCGGAGGACGATCGGCCGCGGTCGCACCTGACCGGCGAACCGATCGACGAGAAGCTGCTCGACCGGCCACAGCTGCTGGTCAAGATCGAGAACTCCCCGCAGGCTCGGCCGCAGGCCGGGCTCGACGACGCCGACATCGTCTACGAGGAGGTCGTCGAGGGCGGGGTCACCCGGTTCGTCGCGATCTTCCACAGCCAGGTGCCGGAGATCGCCGGGCCGATCCGCTCCGCACGGCCCGTCACCGTCCAGCTGATGCGCGGCTACGGCCCCTCGGGCTTCGCCTACTCGGGGGCTCGGCAGGAGGTGAAGAACCTGCTCGCGCAGACGCCGTCGGTCCGGATCACCGAGGGCGGGGCGGGGTTCTTCCGCGATCGCGGCCGCGCGGCACCCCACAACCTCTACATCGACACGCGAGCGACGTTGGACGGTGCCATCGCACGTGGAGCGGAGCCGTTCACCGACGTCGGCTGGTCCTTCGAGGAGGAGCGGGAGGGCCGCGAGGACATCCCCGGCCGGGTCCGCTGCCCGGAGGGCGAAGCGGACTGCGACGATCCCGGCGCCGCGGTCGACGTCCGCATGTCGCGCGAGTTCACCACCAACTGGGAGTACGACGGCGAGGCACGCCGCTACCGGCGCGGACAGAACGGCCGGTCGTTCCGCGTCACCGGCGAGGGGCGGGTCGGTGCGGCCAACGTGGTCGTGCTCGAGACCCGGCACTACATCGGGGCGACCGGCTACCCCGAGACCGACGTCGTGACCGACGGCGCCGACGCGGTCGTGCTGCGTGACGGGCACCGCTACGACGCCCGCTGGTCGAAGCCCACCGCGGACGACCCGATCGAACTGTTCACCGTCGACGGCGACCCGTTCCCGTTGGCGCCGGGGCCGACGTGGGTGCACCTGCCGGACCGGCTGCCGTCGCCGGACGCCTGACCCCGGCGTCTCGCGCGTCCGGTGTCCGGCGGCGGCGAGGCCGCGGACCGCGCATCCCCGTGCCACCTCGCCGAGTACCAACATCTGACGGCGCCGGTCCGCATGCCCGTGGCGCAACCCGCCCCCAGGGTCCCGGACCCGCATCAGCCGCCTCCCGTGGGCGATCACCGACGACCACGGACACGGTCGCGAGCAGGGTCAGGAGCGTCTCATGAGCGAACAGAGCAGTACCGCGGCATCGACGTCACCTGAGCGGGGCACCGTCCGCGTCAAGCGTGGCCTAGCGGACATGCTCAAGGGCGGCGTCATCGTGGACGTGGTGGACGCGGAGCAGGCCCGGATCGCTGAAGCTGCGGGCGCGGTCGCGGTCATGGCGCTCGAGCGCGTACCGGCCGACATCCGCGCCGACGGCGGCGTGGCTCGCATGTCCGACCCGCAGATGATCGATGAGATCGTGGAAGCCGTGTCGATCCCGGTGATGGCCAAGGCCCGGATCGGTCACTTCGCGAAGCGCAGGTGCTGCAGTCGCTCGGCGTCGACTATGTCGATGAGTCGGAGGTCCTCACGCCGGCGGACGAGGTCAACCACATCGACAAGTGGCGGTTCGACGTGCCGTTCGTGTGCGGAGCGACCTACTCCGGTGAGGCCCTGCGGCGGCTCAGCGAGGGCGCGGCGATGATCCGTTCCAAGGGGGAGGCCGGCACGGGCAACGTCGTCGAGGCCACCCGGCACATGCGCTCCATCACCGCGGGAATCCGCCGGCTGGCGACGATGGACGAGACCGAGCTCTACCAGGCGGCCAAGCACCACCAGGCGCCGGTCGAGCTGCTCCGCGAGTGCGCGGAGACCGGCCGGCTGCCCGTCGTGCTGTTCACCGCCGGCGGCATCGC
>SKJX01000133.1 GCA_007121785.1 Nitriliruptoraceae bacterium | reverse complement strand
GGGCAGGTCGGTGAGGGGGTCGACGACCACCTCACCGCGGATGCCGTGGGCCTTGATGACCCGCCCGATCGTGACGCGATCGGTCACGTCAGTCGACGATCTCGACCGTGACGTTCTCGTCGTCGAGCGAGCCGGCCGACTTCACGATCGTGCGCAGCGCCTTGGCGGTACGTCCCCGCTTCCCGATGACCTTGCCGAGGTCCTCGTCGTGGACGTGGAGCTCGAGGACCGTCTCACGGTCGTCCTCGTCCACCTCAATACGGACCTCGTCGGGGTGGTCGACGAGTTGCCGCGCGACGAAGTCCAGGACGTCCTCGGCCCTCACGCGTCGCTCTCCGCCGCTTCGGCTGCCTTGGCCTTCGCCTTCTTCGACAGCCTCTGCTTCGGATCGGCCGTACGGTCGCGCTTCGGCTTGTCGTCCGGCTTGAAGGTCTGCCACACCCCGGTGATGCGCAGCAGTTGCTTGACGGCGTCGGTCGGCTGGGCGCCGTGCTGCAACCAGTGCAGCGCCCGCTCCTCGTCGATCTCGACGCGGGACGGCTCCTCCATCGGGTGGTAGTCCCCGAGGATCTCGATGAACCGCCCGTCGCGCGGCGACCGGGCATCGGCCGCGACGACGCGGTAGTGCGGACGCTTGACGGTGCCCTCGCGACGGAGGCGCAGCTTGACGGCCATGGATGGCTCCTGGAGCTTGGCGGGCGCCGCAGGGCGCGCCGCAGATGGTGGCGACCGGTACCCACGCGACCGCGCACGGACATCTGCGACGAGGCGGTGGCGGGGCGGAGGTCGCCCGGATGTCGAATATCACCGACGTGGAAGGTCGCAGGGGGACGGACCCCGAGCGACGGACGGGATTCTACCGCACCACCGGCGTCGGCGGCCAACAGCCGCCACATCGCGCGGCACCGTAGGCTCCGGACGTCCGTGGCCAGCCTCCGGCGACGTCGGTGCGTCAGCGGCCCTTGCCCTTCTTCGGCGCGGGCTGCAGCCCCTGGAACCCGCCGAGCCCGGTCGCGCCTGGACCGCTGGGTGTCCCCGCGCCGAGCTGCTGCTGCACCTGGCGCATCGCCGCTGCCTGGCCCTTGGCGCCGCCCTTGCCCTTGCCGCCCGGTCCCCCGGCCTGCTTGGCGGCCTGCTTCATCATCTTCTGCATCTCCGCGAACTGCTTCACGAGCCGGTTGACCTCGGTCACGGTGGTCCCGGAGCCTGCGGCGATGCGCTTGCGGCGGCGGCCGTTGAGCACGCCCTTGGGGTCGCGGCGTTCCTGCGGCGTCATCGAGCGGATGATCGCCTCGACCCGGTCGAACTGGCCGTCGTCGAGGTCGACGTCCTTGAGTTGCTTGTCCATACCGGGGAGCATCCCCATCAACCCCTGGAGCGGGCCCATCCGCTTGAGCATCTGGAGCTGGTCGAGGAAGTCCTCAAGGGTGAACTCCCCCGACATGAGGGCTTCTTCGGCTTGTCGCTGCTCCTGCTCGGTGTAGGTCGACTCGGCCTTCTCGATCAGCGACATGACGTCGCCCATGCCGAGGATGCGCGACGCCATGCGGTCGGGGTGGAACGCCTCGAAGTCCTCCGGTGCCTCACCGACGGACGCGAACAGGATCGGCGTGCCGGTCACCTCGCGGACGCTCAACGCCGCACCACCGCGTGCGTCACCGTCGAGCTTGGAGAGGACCACGCCGTCGAAGCCGACGCGGTCCGCGAACGACTTGGCGACGTTCACGGCCTCCTGCCCGATCATCGCATCGATGACGAACAGGGTCCGCACGACACCGCCGTGTTCGCCGGCGACGTCCTTGATCGCCGACGCCTGGTCGAGCAGGACCTCATCGACGTGCAGGCGGCCCGCCGTGTCGATGATGACGGTGTCGCAGCCGGTGTCGCGGGCCTTGCTGATCGACTCCTTGGCGACGGGCACCGGGTCACCGGAGGTGGCCGGCGCGTAGACGTGCACACCGACGCGCTCCGCGCCGAGCTTGAGCTGCTCGACCGCCGCCGGCCGCTGCAAGTCGCAGGCCACCAGCATCGGGTTGCGGCCCTTGGCCTTGAGGTGCTTGGCCAGCTTGCTGGCCGCGGTCGTCTTCCCCGACCCTTGCAGCCCGGCGAGCACGATCACCGAGGGTGCGGGGCCCTTGAGGTCCAGGCTGGCCGACTCGCCACCCAGTGCACGCGTCAACTCCGCGTCGACCGCCTTGATGACCGTCTGGGACGGGTTGAGTGCCTTGGCGACGTCCTCGCCGACCAACTGCTCGCGCAGCCGCTCGATGATGCCTTTGACGACCTTGAAGTTGACGTCGGCCTCGAGCAGCGCGAGGCGGATCTCCTTCAGCGTCGCGTCGACGGTCTTCTCGTCGAGCCGGCCGCGCCCCTTGACACGGTCGAGCGCCGCCTCGAGCTTGCTGGCGAGGGAGTCGAACACGTCTGGCTCCGACGGTCGTGGTGCGTGCGTGGGACGGGTCAGCGAGGTGGCGAGGCGTCTGCCGAGGTGACGACGGACGAGCGTATCGCTGCTCAGCCGGCCAGTTCGGCGAACAGCCCGTCGACGAACAGCTCGGGGTCGAACGGGGCCAGGTCCGCGACCTCCTCGCCGAGCCCGACGAGCTTGACCGGGAGGCCGAGCTCGCGCTGGACGGCGACGACGATGCCGCCACGGGAGGACCCGTCGAGCTTGGTCAGCGCGATCCCGGTGACGTCGACGGCCTCGAGGAACGCGCGGGCCTGGGCGATGCCGTTCTGCCCGGTGGTCGCGTCCAGGACCAGCAGGGTCTCTTCGAGCGACCCGGCTCGCTTCTCCAGCACCCGCTTGACCTTGCCGAGCTCGTCCATCAGCTGGGTCTTGTTGTGCAGTCGCCCCGCGGTATCGACGATCAGCACGTCGGCGCCACGTGCCTCGGCGGCGTCGTAGGCCTCGTAGGCGGCCGAGGCTGGATCGGCGCCCGCGTCCTTGGCGACCAGCTCCGCCCCGGTGCGTTCCGCCCAGACCCCCAGCTGCTCCGACGCGGCCGCACGGAAGGTGTCGGCGGCGCCGAGCACGACCGAGCGTCCGTCGCGGCGCTCGACGGCGGCGAGCTTGCCGATCGTGGTGGTCTTGCCGACCCCGTTGACGCCGGTCACCAGCCACACGGTCGGCCCGTCATCGCCGCCGCGTCCGAGGGAGCGGTCCGCCTCGCCGAGCGCGGCGGTCAGCTCCTCCTTGAGCAGGCGCAGCACCCCGTCAGCGTCGTTGACGCCCTCCTCACGGCTGCGGCGCTTGAGCTCCTCGACCAGCTCGAGCGTGGCGGTCACCCCGACGTCGGCGGTGATCAGCGCCTCCTCGAGGCCCTCCCACGCGTCCTCGGTGACACCCTTGCCGAACAGGTCGACGACCGAGGCGCCGAGCACGTTACGGGTACGCGTCAGTCGCCGCCGGAACCGCTCCCCCAGCCCGAGGTCCTCCTCGACCGGTGGGACCGCGGGCGGGGCAGCCTCGTCCGGCTCGAGCAGCGCCTCGGGGGTGTCGGGGACCTCGGGGAGCTCCTCCTCGACCTCCGGCCGCGTCGCGTCGACGTCGTCGACGGTGCGTTCCTGCAGCGACGTCGAGGTGTCGCCATCGGCGCCGTCCCCCGACCCGGAGCGGCGGCGTCCGACGGCCAGTCCCGCACCCAACAGGAGCAGGACGACCACGGCGATCACGGCCGTGATCACGGGATCGAGCGCGGAGGCCGCGAGCATCAGCGGCATGGACGAGGACGCGGTCACGAGCAAGCCTCCGGCGGGCGGGTGTCAGACGGTCGCATCGACGGTGTCCTGGCGTTCGGGGTCGTCGGCCGAGGACCCGTCGGCCGAGGGTTCGAGCGCCTCCGTCGGCTGGTCGCTCGCCCGGTCGTCCAGCGCGTCGTTGGACGGCTCGCGCAGCCGCTCGGCCACCACCTTGGTGACCGCGTCCGGGCCCATCGTCACCCCGTAGAGCACGTCGGCGATCTCCATCGACCGCTTCTGGTGGGTGACCATGATGATCTGCGCATGGCCCCGGAACGAGCGGATCACTTTGAGCAGCCGCTGCAGGTTGACGTCGTCGAGCGCCGCATCGACCTCGTCGAGCACGTAGAACGGGCTCGGCCGCGCCCGGAAGATCGCGAAGACGAACGCGAGCACCGTCAGCGACCGCTCCCCGCCCGAGAGCAACGAGAGCCGTGTGACCTTCTTGCCGGGGGGCCGTGCCTCCACCTCGATACCCGTGGTCAGCAGGTCGTCGGGGTCGGTGAGGACCAGCCGGCCGTGCCCACCGGGGAACACCGTGGAGAAGGTCAACTCGAACTCGCGGGCGACGTCATCGAACGCATCACGGAAGACCTCCCGGATGCGATCGTCCACGGCGACCACGACCTCCGCGAGGTCCTTCTTGGATCGGCGCAGGTCATCGAGCTGGTCGGAGAGGAACGCGTGCCGCTGCTCGAGCGCCTTGAACTCCTCCAACGCGAGCGGGTTGACCCGGCCGAGCAACCCGACCTTGCGCACCAGGTCGTCCTCGTGCTCGGTCAACCGCTCCTGGTCGTAGCCGTCCGCCTCCGGGTGATCGGCACGGACCTCCTCGGGCGTCATCGACAGCTCGCTACGCATCCGGGCGGTGAGGTTGTCCAGCCGCTGCTGGACGTCCTGGCGCTGCAGCTCGGCGGCGTGGCGTCGGTCGCGGAGCCCCGCCAGTTCGGCGTCGACCTCCTCGACCCTGGCCCGCGCCTGCGACAGTTCCTGCTGCTTGGCGGCCAGTTCGGCCTGGACGCGATCGCGGTCCTCGGCCGCCGCGGTGATCGACCGGTCGAGCGCATCGAGGGCGCTGCGGGCGACCAGCGCCAGGTCGCCGCACCGGGCGATCCCGACGCGGCGCGCCTCGCGGCGACGGGCCGCTTGCGCCAGCTCGGCCTCGACCTCGTCGGCCTCGCGTCGGAGCGCCTCCGACTGTCGCTCGAGGTTTCGGACCTGCTCGGTCGCCCGTTCGAGCGCGACGCGGGCGTCCAGTTCGCGCTCGCGGGCTGCTTCCACCGCTTCGTCGAGTTCGACCGCGACCTCGTCGGGACCGTCGTCCGCTTCCTCTTCGGGGGCGTCCGGTCCACGGGCGTTGAGCTCCGACAGGCTGGTGCGGTCCCGCTCGAGCACCTCCAGGAGCTCGCGGTGCTGGCCGGCGACGACCTCGCGCTGGTCTGCCAGCGACTGCCGTTCCTTGTTCCAGCGGGCGAGCCGCTCCGCCGCACCGGTGATGCGGGCGTCGGACTCGTTGATCCGGTCGGTGGCCTCGTCGAGCTGTGAGCGCGCCTCGGCGAGCGCGTCCGCCGCCTCTTGGCGCTGCGCCGCGATCGAGGTCAGCTCGGCCTCCAGCGCCGCCGCCCGTCCCTCCGCCTCGTCGGCAGCGCTGGCCGCCAGCACCGAGGAGCTCTCGGGCGATCCCGCGGCCCGGAACCCCTGCGGCCCGGCCACGTCACCGTCGGGGGTGACGAAGGTGCGCTCCGGCTCACGGCCATGGAGCAGGACCGCGGTCGCCCAGTCGGGGACCAGGAAGGTGTCGGCGAGCACGCGACGCAGCGCCGTGACGACGTCGGTCGCGGCGTCGTCGTCCCGGGCGGGGGCGAGCACCTCCCCGACCGGGTGGGCACCACCGGCCCGCAGCTCCTCGAGGACCTCCGGCTCCAACTCGCGCAGCGGTCGCGGGTCGCGGCGCGCCGCGAGCACGACCGCAGCACCGTTGCTGGTCTCGCGCAGCCAGGCGACGACCCGGCGCGCCTGCTCCGGCGTGGTGACCACGACCGCCTCACCGAGCCGGCCGAGCGCGGCCGCCACCGCTGCGTCGGCGCTGGCCTCGACCCGGACGTGGTCGGCGACCGGGCCCAGCACCCCGTCGAGGTCGGCGTCGAGGACCGCCGCGGTGCCGCCTTCGGTCTCCGCCACCGCGGCGCGCAGCGCCTCCGCACGCGCGGCCTGCGACGCCCGTTCGGCGTCGAGCTCCCGAGCGCGCGCATCGAGGGAGGCGACGACCTCGTCGCGTTCGGCGACCAGTGTCTCGGCCTGCTCGACCGCGGAGGTGAGCTCCACCTCGTCGGTGTCGAGCCGACGGATCTCGTCCTGGACGGCGGAGACACCCGCCTCGGCTTCCTCGATGCGCTCGTCGAGCCCTTCCAGGGTCGAGGCGACCCGGCCGACCTCGGACTCCGCGGAGGCGATCGAGCCCCGCAGCGCGGAGACCTCGCCCTCCCACCGCAGCACGCGCTCGCGCGCTTCGGCTCGGCGACGTCGCTCGGCCTGCATCTCGGTCTCGTGGGCGCGGCGGGCCTGCTCGGCCTCCCGGCGCGCCGCGACGGCCTCGTCCAGCCGCTCCCGGGCCTGCTCACGGTCCTGCGCCCGCTGGACGTTCTCCTCCTCGAGCCGTGCCGCCTGCTCGCGAAGCTCCGCCGGCGGGCGGCCGGCCAGCGGTTCCTCGACGTACGCCACCAGGTGGCGCCGCTTGGCTTCGACCAGGTCGGCGGTCCCGCGCGTGCGCTCCGCCAGCGAGGTCAGGCGGTAGTAGGTGCCCTGGGCCTGTTCAGCGGCCGGTCCGAGCCGGGCGATGTCCGCCTCCAAGGAGCTCACCTGCGCACGGGCCGCGGCCTGCCGCTGCTCCACCGACCGCTGGTCGGTGGCCGCCGCGTCGTCGTCGCGACCGTGGTGCTCGGCCAACGCGGTCAACCGGGCGAGCTCCGCCGCCGCGAGCTGGACCCGCACGTCACGCAGCTCGGCCTGCAGCGCCTGGTACCGGTCGGCGGCCTCCGCCTGCCGCTCCAGCGGCCGCAGCTGCCGCCGCAGCTCGCGCAGGACGGTGCGGAGCTTGTCGATGTGCTCGTCGACCTGCTCGAGCTTGCGCAGCGCCCGCTCCCGGCGACGCCGGTGTTTGACGATCCCCGCCGCCTCCTCGATGTAGCGGCGGCGCTCCTCCGGCTTGGCGTTGAGGATCTCGTCGAGCTGGCCCTGACCGACGACCGTGTGCAGTTCCCGGCCGAGCCCCGTGTCGGAGAGCAGCTCCTGCACGTCGAGGGCGCGGACCTCCTCACCGTTGAGCTCGTACCCGGTGTCCCCGTCCGCGTGGATCGTCCGGGCGACGCGCACCTCGGAGAACTCGGCCGCGCTGGCGGCGGTCCCGACCCCCGAACTGCCCAGCTGCCCATCGCTGTTGTCGATGGTGATCTCCACGCGAGCCTGGCTCGCCCGGGTGCGCTGCGGCGATCCCGCGAAGATCACGTCCGACATCGCCCCGCCCCGGACCTTCTTCGCCGAGTGGGTCCCCAGGACCCACGCGAGCGCGTCCACCACGTTGGACTTGCCGGAGCCGTTGGGGCCGACGATGACGGTGATCCCCGGCTCCACCTCGATCGTGGTCCGGTCGGCGAACGACTTGAACCCACGCGTCGACAGGGACCTGAGGAACACTGATCCCTCCGGGGCGCGAACGGCGCATC
>SKJX01000109.1 GCA_007121785.1 Nitriliruptoraceae bacterium | reverse complement strand
TCGCCTGCCGCGGGTCGGCCGCCGGCAGCCTGGTCTGTTACGCGCTGCGGATCAGCGACGTCGACCCGATCGCCAACGACCTCGCGTTCGAGCGGTTCATGAACCCCTACCGCGACGAGCTGCCCGACATCGACCTGGACGTGGAATCCCACCGTCGCGAGGACGTCTACGACCTGGTGATGGCCCGGTTCGGGGAGGAGCGCACCGCCTGCGTCGCGATGCTGGAGACCTTCCAGGCCAAGATGGCGGTCCGTGAGGTCGGCAAGGTGCTGGGGCTGCCGGCGGAGGAGCTCGACACGATCGCCAAGGGTTTCCGCCACGCCCGGGCCCGCGACGTCCGTTCCCACCTCGACCAGCTGCCGGAGCTCCAACGCTCCAACCTCGACGCCGGGCAGTTGGCGACGCTGTTCGACGTGGTCGAGCGCATCGATGGCTTCCCCCGCCACGTGGCGATGCACCCCTGCGGGATCCTGCTCGGCGACGTCGACCTGGCCACCCGCACGCCGTTGGAGCGCTCCGCCCACGGCTACCTGATGAGCCAGTTCGACAAGGACGACGTCGCCGACCTCGGGCTGCTCAAGCTGGACGTGCTGGGGGTGCGGATGCTGTCGGCGATGCGGCACTGCCTGGACCTGGTCAACGGTACGGCTGATGCGCCGCCGACCCGCGAGCCGGACCCCACCTCGGTCGGCCGCGACGCGAAAGGCCGGCTGTCGCTCGATCACGTCGGCCACGACGACCCGGATGCCTACGCGCTGATCCGCTCGACCCACTCGGTGGGGATGTTCCAGATCGAGTCGCCGGGCCAGCGCGAGCTGCTCGGCCGGCTCCAGCCGGACCGGTTCGGGGACCTGATCACGGAGATCTCGCTGTTCCGACCCGGGCCGGTCAAGGCCGACATGGTCAGCCCCTACGTGGCCCGACGCCACGGCGACGAGCCGGTCGTCTACGCGCATCCGTCGCTGACGCCGGTGCTCGCCGAGACCTACGGCGTGATCGTCTACCACGAGCAGGTCATGGGGGTGCTGGCGGCGCTGACCGGCTGCGACCTGGCCTACGCCGACCTGCTGCGTCGCAAGCTCGCCGACGAGCGTGAGCACCCGCGTATCGGGGCGTGGGTGCTCGCCCGTGCCCGGATGCGCGGGCTGGCCGACGCCGACGCGCAGGCGGTCTGGGAGCAGCTGGCCTCGTTCGCGTCGTTCGGGTTCTGCAAGGCGCACGCGGCTGCGTTCGCGGTGCCGACCGAACGGTCCGCGTTCCTCAAGGCGCACGTGTTCCCGGAGTTCGCCGCCGGGCTGCTGACCCACGACCCTGGGATGTACCCGCGGCGGATGCTGCTCGATGAGTGCCGGCTGTTCGGCATCGCGGTGCTGCCCCCGGACGTCAACCGCGCCCTGGCCGACTACCGCGTCGAGGTGGTCGACCGTGGCCTGGCCGACCACCATCTCGGCCTGACCGCGGCGACGCGGGCGGCGGCTGCGGGCCGGACGGATGACGCGGTCCGCACGCTGCCGCCTGGCTGGACGTGGCCCGAGGCCGCCGACCGGCCGCGGTCACCGACCGGCTGGGACGCTGGCGACGCCGGCGACGGCTACCGCTACGCGGTCCGGGTCGGTCTGCAGGACGTCGCCGGGATCACCCAGGCGGAGCTGGAGACGGTGGTGGCCCGGCGGCCGTTCACCTCGCTGGCCGACCTGCGCGAGCGGGGCGGGCTGTCGCGACCGACCGCGGTCGCGCTGGTGGACGCGGGGGCGCTCGACCAGCTCGCCGGGGTGGGACGTCGAGGTGGTCCGTCCGGACGTCGTGCGTTGGCCCTGACGGTGGAGGAGCTGTGGCGCGACCGCGCGACGCGGCGACGGCGCGGTGACGAGCCGCGGGCGGAGCAGGCGCGGCTCGATCTGTCGGCCGATCACGAGCCGGAGCTGCCCGCCGACGGTGATGCCGACCGGGTGCGTTCGGAGCTTGCCTCGACCGGGTTGGACGTGACCCGGCACGTGGCCAGCTTCTACGAGCCGCTGTTCGAGGTGCTCGGCGTCACCCGGGCCTGCGACCTGCCGGCGGCGGCGACCCAGTCGACGGTGCGGGTGGCCGGGGTGAAGGTGGCGATCCAGTCACCGGCGCAGCGTTCCGGCCAGCGCGTGCTGTTCCTGTCGTTGGACGACCGCACCGGCCAGACCCAGACCACCTACTTCGAACGCTCGTTGGACGCCTGTGCGTGGACGGTGCTGCACGCGTGGTTGCTGGTGGCCGAGGGGCGGATCACCCGCCGGGGCCGGCTGGGTGCGACGGTCACCGGGACCCGTGCGTGGGACCTGTCGCGGTTGTGGCGGGCCTGGCAGGAGGGCTGGCTCGACGACGCGTTGGCCGAATCGGGGACCCCGGCCCCGCACGAACGCGCGGATGTCGGCCGGCCGAGCGGGCTGCAGGCGAGCGAGTTCGGGCGGGGGAGCCGGTGACGACGCCGCGGGGACGGTCAGCTCAACGCAAGCCCAACGCCAGGCCCGCGATGACCACGATGGCAGCCAGTTGCGAGATCACCAGCGTGCGCGTCTGCTTGGTGACCGCGTCGCCGATGCCCTGGTGGAAGGCGGCCAACCGTTCGTGTCGCAGCCCGCGGAGCTGAGCCTGCAGACGTTGTTCCATGGCGTCGAGGGCTGCCAGACCGCCGTCGATGCCCTGACGTGTCGCGAGCTCGTGCCCCGACGGTGCCACCAGGTCGACCAAGGTGTCCGCGACCTCCTCGCCCCAGCTGGCCGCAGATGCACGGTGCAAGACGATGCGACGACGTTCCTCCACGGCCACGATGGCACCCACCTCCCGGATCGCCGGTGCCGAACCCCGTTGGGTCACCCAGGACCTCGCCACCTCGCCCGCTACCTTGCCGCCCCATGCGACACGTGGTGTGGGACTGGAACGGGACCCTCCTCGATGACCAGCAGCTGGTCCTCGAGGGGCTCAACGCCGTGCTCGACGACGCCGGCGTGCCACGGGTCGACCACGAGACCTACCAGCGGCTGTTCACCCGACCGGTGCAGGTGTTCTACCAGCGGGTGTTCGACCGTCCGATCGCTGCCGACGAGTGGCAGCGCATCGACGAGGTGTTCCACGCCGGTTACCGGGCGGCGCTGGATCGGGCGAAGCTCACCGCCGACGCGGAGGACGCGCTCGGCGCCGTGGAGGCCAGCGGCGGCTCACAGTCGCTGCTGTCGATGTACCCGCACGAGCACCTGGTTCCCCTGGTCGACCACCTCGGCATCGCCCCCCGGTTCGCGGTCATCGATGGGTTCCGCGGTGAAGGAGGTGGCGGGGTCAAGGCGCCGCACCTCGAGGCCCACGTCGCCCGGATCGCGCAGAGCCTGGACGTCGAACCGGCGCAGACGGTGGTCATCGGTGACGCGCTCGACGATGCCGCCGCGGCGGCGCACGTCGGTGCCGACTGCGTCCTCTACGACGGTGGGAGCCACCCGCGCGAGGAGCTCGAGCGTGCGGGGGTGCCGGTCGCGGCCACGCTGACCGAGGCCCTGGAACGCGCGCAGCGCTGACCGCTGCGCTGCGAGGCTGACGGGTGCGCGAAGGGCTGCTCCCGGCGCCGGTGCACGCCCCGGTGATGCCGTCGTTGGCACGTACGACCAGCTCGCGTCACCCGGGCAGGGTCGCCGGACCCAGTTTCGGGTCCTCGTCCAGCGGGTCGCACCCGGCGAACCGCAACCCGACCGCAGACGCCGGCTCGCCGCGATCGATGCGCACCGTCAGCGGCGCATCGCCCCACGAGACGTCCAAGCCGCCGTCGGCCTCGACCACCTCGGCACCCAGCGCCGACCAGACCGCCGTGGCGCTGGACAGGTCGGGATGGGTCAGGCTCGGCCCGTGGAGGATCGCGGCGTCAGCGGCCGGTGTCTCGGGGATGGTGTCGAACAGCGCGGCGAACTCCTCGTCGGATTGGCCGGCCCAGGCGATCTGCACGATGAGTCCGCCGACCTGCGATGGCCGCAGGAACGCCTCGTGCCACACGTCGGCGTCGGCGAACACGTCGACGACGTCGAACCCCTCGTCGCACAGCTGCTCGACAGCGGGGAGCAGGGCGGGGACCTTCAGGGTCACGTGATGGATGCGGGCACCGAACCGCTGGAGGAACCGGGCGGCGAACCCGTCGTCGCCGACCGGCTCGAGCAGTTCGAGCTTGGCTCCGCCGCGGTAGCGCAGCTGCCGCGAGGCGACCCGGCCTCATCGGGCCTCATGACCGGTGACAGCCAGCCACCGCCGAGGTGGTCGCGCCACCGCGCGGACGCGGCGTCGATGTCGGGGACGGCGGGGGACGAGTGGACGTTAACCCGCGTTCACTCCTTCGGACAAGCGGAGGTCGACCACCACCCCTCGGTACGCTCATGCGGCGAGGCGAACGCGCGTTCGCTTCGCGGGCGGACGCGTCCGCGTCGCGGCCCGGCAGCCGAGCGATCGACGAGGTGGCTCGTGGCGACACCGCAGCACCCCGAGCCGATCCTGCACGTCGACATGGACGCGTTCTACGCCTCGGTGGAACAGCGCGACGATCCGTCCCTGCAGGGCCAGCCCGTCGTGGTCGGTGGGGCCGGCGGCCGCGGGGTCGTCGCCGCCGCGTCGTACGAAGCACGCCGGTTCGGGGTGCACAGCGCCATGCCGATGGTGCGGGCCCGGCGCCTGTGCCCGGAGCTGGTCGTGGTGTCCAACCGGTTCGACCGCTACCGCGAGATCTCCCAGGAGGTCATGGCGATCCTGGCCGACGTCACCCCGCTGGTCGAGCCGCTGTCGTTGGACGAGGCGTTCCTGGACGTCGCCGGGGCGGTCCGGCTCTTCGGCGCGCCGCCACGGATCGGCGAGCACATCCGCGACCGGGTACGTGAGGAGGTCGGCCTGCCCTGTTCGGTGGGGGTCGGCCCGACCAAGTCGGTCGCCAAGCTGCTCTCCGGCGAGGCCAAGCCGGACGGTCTGGCGCACTGGCCGTCGGACGAGGTCGCCGATCGGCTGCGGCCGCTGCCCGTCACCAAGCTGTGGGGCGCCGGACCGAAGACGGTCGAGCGGCTCCACGCGTTCGGGTTCCACCAGATCGGCCAGCTCGCCGACACCGACCTGCGCACGCTCCAACGGGTCGTCGGCGACGCCCTCGGCACGCAACTGCACCAACTCGCGCGGGGTGAGGACCCCCGGCGGGTCACCCCGGAGGAACCGGCCCGCTCCATCTCCGCCGAGCGCACCTTCGACGAGGACATCGACGATCCGGCGCAGCTCGAACGCATCGTGCTCAAGCTCGCGGAGATCGTCGGCCGTCGGCTGCGTCGCGCCGACACCGCCGGCCGCACCATCACGCTCAAGGTCCGCTTCGCGTCGTTCGAGACCGTCACCCGCTCCGCGACCCTGCCGATGCCGACCGACCGCACCCATGACCTCGTCGTCATCGCCACCGACCTGCTGGCGGCGCTGAAGCTCGAACGAGCGCGCGTGCGGCTGCTCGGGGTCGGGGTCTCCAACCTCGGCGACGGTGACGGGGCCCGGCAGCTCACCCTCGATGCCGACCCCAGCAGCACCGCCGAGGTGGTCGCCAGCGACCGGTTGGCCGACGCCCGGTGGGAGCGGGTCGAGCGGGTCGCCGACCGGGTCGCGGACCGGTTCACCGGGATCGACGTCTCCTACGCGGCGCTGCTCGACGCCCGCGACGACGAGGCCGACGTGGCGCCACGGCGCGAGGACCGGCACGTCGACGTGGACGACCCCGGCGGCCCCGGGTCGTGACCCGACGACCACGACGGCCGCCGCGTCACACCAGCGGCAGCAGCGGGACCCGTCCTGGCTGTGACCGCCGCCGGTCGAGGTGGTCGGCGAGTTCCTCGTAGACGGCGTCGCCCACCATCATCCGCAGCTCGACCTCCATCGACCGGTAGAGCGGATCGGTGCCGACGAACGCCGTGTCGTCGTCCAGGCACCACCAGCCGAAGTCGGCGCCGCCCTCGCCCCAGTGGCCGCGCTCGTACGCCGCGATCGTGTGCGTCTCCAGGATGCCGCCGTCGTTGGCGGTGGCCTCGTCGATCGTGCGATGGATCGGCACCTGCCAGCACACCGTGGGCTTGTAGGTGGCGTGGTGCTCCCCGCGTGCCTCGGCGAGGTGGTGCAGCGCGCAGCCGATGCCACCCGCGAACCCGCTGCGGTTGGCGAACACGCAGCCGCCCTGCGTCACCCGGGTCCGCACCTCGCCATCCGAGTTGGACGCGAACGGGCCGAGCCTTCGGACGTAGGCGTGGAACTGCATCACGCTCGGGTCGAGCTCCTCCTCGACCAACCGGTGGAGCTCGTCCGGATCGTCGTCGTCCTCATCGAGGTAGGCGCCGTGCCCGCAGCAACCGATCGCGGGATCCTGGTCGCCAGGGTGGACGCCCTCACAGCCGTTGCCGTAGATGCAGGTGTAGGACGACAGCAGGAACGACACGTCGAACGTGTAGCGGCGGTGGTCGTCGTCCGGGTCGGTGACGGTGACCCACTCGCGGCTCAGCACCGGTGTTCCCTCGGCTCGGTTCGGGTCGACGGAGCGTAGCCAGCACCCGTCGCGGCCCGGCGCGGCCGTAGGCTGCCCCAGACCGGGTGGTCGACCGGCCGCTCGTCCCGGCAGCAGGAGCCCGACGTGAGCGAGGTCGTCAGCTACGAGGTCCACGACGCGGTGGCCCACGTCACGATCGAACGTCCCGACAAGCGCAACGCCATGGACCTCGAGGTCTTCGCGCAGCTCGCGGAACGTGCCGGTGAGGTCGAAGCGGACCCGGATGTGGGCGCGGTCGTCGTGGCTGGACGGGATGGCACGTTCTCGTCCGGGCTGGATGTCAGCATGTTCGGTGCCCAGGTCGACGCGGGGATCGACGCCGCGTCGGTCGCGCGGTTGCAGGCCGCGTTCACCGTCTACGAGGAGCTCGATGTCCCGGTCATCGCCGCCATCGAGGGCCCGTGCTTCGGGGCCGGCATCCAGCTGGCACTGGCCTGCCATCTACGTGCGGTCGCGCCGAGTGCCCGCCTGTCGGTGATGGAAGCGCGTTGGGGGTTGGTGCCGGATCTGGGCGGCACCTGGCGCCTGCCGCGCCTGGTCGGGCTCGGTCGGGCGACCGAGCTGGTGGTCACCGCACGCGAGGTCGACGCCGACGAGGCCCGGGCGACGGGCCTGGCCCAGTTCGACCTGCCCGAGGACGGCCCGCAGGAGGCGGCGCACGAGCTGGCGGCGCGGCTGGCCGCCGGACCGGCGGCGATCCGTCGGACGCCGCGGCTGCTGCGGGAGAACCTCGATCGGGACCGGCACGGCGCCTTGGCGAACGAGGCCGCGACGCAGCTGGAGGTCATGGCGGGCCACGACTTCACCGAGGCCGTCCGCGCCCGGGTGGAGGGCCGCGAGCCGCGCTTCCTCGGCCGGTGACCGAGCGCGTCCCCGGGGGAGCGTTCGTCCGTCGCGGCTCCCGGCGGCGCCGGACGAGCCGGGAGCAACGCACCGCCGGTGCACGCTCTCGGACGATCGGGGCGCGCCGCTCGCTCGCCCCGTCGGCGACCGGCGCGCGCACGCGGAGCGGGGCTCGCATGCCCTGAACGCCATCGGTACGCTGAAGGACCAACCGAGGTCGGTGGAGCGCATGGCCCTTTCCGAGCACGAGGAGAACGTCCTCGCGGAGATCGAGCGTCAGCTCGCTGCCGAGGACCCCCGGTTCGCGGCGAAGGCGCGACGCGGTCCTCGCTCGCTGTCGCGCACCCTGCGGTTGCGGCTCGCCATCCTCAGCGCCATCGTCGGCGTCCTGCTGCTCGCCATGCTGGCGATCTTCGCGTCCCCGTGGAACCTGGTCTCCGGAGGCGCGGGGATGCTGCTGCTCCTGTTGGCGATCGTGACGGGTGCGAGCGCGCTGACGCGCGACGACGACGAGCAGCAGGTCTCCGTCCCGCCGGACGAGCGCTAGCGGTCACCGCCCGACCCGACCGACCCACGCCGCCCCCCGCCGATCGCCAGGGTGAGGGCGGCGTTGCTGTGTGCCGGCCGCTGGTGGACGAGGCAGGGGCCCGGTCCCGACCCGATCAGCGCGATGCCCGGTCGGTGATGGCCTGCCGCCAGCGGCGCACCGATCCGCCGAGGCGGGCGGCGACCTGGCGGGCAGGTGCGGTCAGCCGGCGGCTCCGCGGGACCGAGCGACGCAGCACCTCCTCGGCCTCCCGGAGCACGGCGGTGACCTCCTCGGCAGACGCCTCGTCGATCGAGCCGTCGAAGGCTGCGGCCTGCACGCTGGGACCCACCCCGGCGTGACGGGGGGAGATGCGCCCGTCACGCTGCCAGCGGTCGAGTACCTCGAGCGTCGTCTCCTGCGGCCGTCGCCCGACTCCCGCCCGCTCGGCGGTCTGCAGCAGGTCGCGTTGAGCAGCCACGACCCGTTGGCGCGGATCGTCGCCGAGCGGTCCGCGCGACCGACGCCACCAGGCGGACCAACCGATCGCGAACGCGACGAGCGCGACGGCGATCCAGATCCAGGCGGCGTTGCCGTCGTCGGCCGTGCTGCCCGTCGCGTCGTCGGTCTGCCCGTCGCCGAGATCGCCTTCCGGGACCTCCATCTGGTCGTCCGGGACCTCGGGGTCGATCGGGTCGATGTCCTCGAGTCCGTCGGCGGCGTCCGCGGTGCGGCGTTCCGCCTCGTTCTCCACGGGCGCGAGGTCGTCGCTGGTCGGGACCATGTGGGTGTCGTCGGACCGGGGTGTCGGCTCGAAGGTGATCCAGCCGTAACCGGGGAAGAGCACCTCCACCCAGGCGTGGGCGTCGCCGGTCGAGACGATGTACTCGGTCAGGCCGTCGTCGCCGTCCGGCGCCTCCACGCCGTCCGGCGCCTCCACGCCGGGCACGCCTGCCGCGTCCGCCGCGCCCGCCTCGCGTCCCGGCAGGAACCCGACGGCGACCCGGGCCGGGATGCCGGTCTCGCGCAGCATCACCGCCATCGCCGTCGCGAAGTACTCGCAGTAGCCGGTGCGGTCCTCCAGCACGAAGTCGGTCAGGGCGTCGTCGCCGCGCAGGGCGGGGACATCCAGGTCGTAGGTGAAGTCGCCCTCCGGGCCGATGAACCAGTCCTGGAGCGCTAACGCCTGCTCGACCACCGATGCCGCACCAGCCTCGTCGTAGATCTCGTCGGCCAACTCGCCGAGCTCCGGGTAGTCGCGGGGCAGTTGCGTGTGCTCGGCCAACGTCGCCTCGTCGAACTCGACCTGCTCGAGTTCGGTGAAGCCGGGGTTCGGTTGCGCGGTCCGGACCCGGTAGCTGGTGCCCTCGCTGACCCCGATCGTCGGGCTGCCGTTGGCCTCGACCGTGTCCCAGGTCGCCAGGAACCCACCGTCGGTCGACCACACCATCTCGTCGCGCAGCGGCCCGAGGACCTCGACCGGTTGGTAGGGCAGCGGGACGTAGATGTTCTCCAGTTCGAGGACCTCCACGTCGACCTCGAACGACCGGGACGAGCTGGCCGGCTGCTCGGGCGGCAGCAGCTCCGTGGCCGGGTACAGCGCGTCCGGGTCGGGGGAGTAGCTCCCGCCGTCCGGAGGGCCCAGGCGCCAGGTGGAGCCGTCGAAGCTGTCGAGCCCCGCCAGGCGCAGGTAGGTCCGCTGCGGCGACCGCACCCGCAGGACGTCGCGCTCCTCGGGTTGGCCGAGCCGGTTGGAGACGTCCACGATCGGCTGGTAGCCCCGAGGCGCCGTACCGCTGCCGAACGACATCCACGCAGGCTCGCCGTGGCCGGGCAGCAGCCACGGGGCGCTGACCGCCACCACCACCGCCACCGCCCCGACGGCGACACCGACGGCCGAGAGCCGCGGGACGTCGCCGGTGCGGCGCGCGTCGTCGTCCGCGCTGGCCAGGAGCACGAGGCCGACGGCGACGAGGAACGGCACCAGCTCGATGAGACGTCGCCCCGCGGGTACCTCGATGGCCAACGGCACCGCCCACAGCACGGTGACGGCCACCAGCGCGGCGCCGGCGCGGTCGAGCCGGACGGCGACCTCGTGGGCGACGTGGGCGACGGCCCACCAACCGGCGGTGGCCAGCAGGGCCAGTCCCGCGCTGGTCGGCGCCGGTGCGGGCGTCTCCGCGAGCTCGTTCACTCCCGTCGACCACAGCTCGACGAGCGGGTCGAGCACCGCCGGCCGGGGCATGACCGGGGTCGGGCTCAGCCCGAGGAGCCAGGGCAATGCCGACACGGCCGCCGCCAGGGAGACGACCGCCGCCAAGAGGCCGCCACCACGACGCACCGGCCGCAGCAGCGTCGCGAGCAGCAGGGCGATGGCCGCCGCGCTCACGGCGGGCGCCCGCCACGCCGCGTCCGCGAACACCCGGTCGTAGGACGGGATGGCAGCCAGCAGGGCGAGAGCGATCAGGCCGGCGGTCGTCAGATCGCGCCGCATCAGCCGACCCCCGTCGGTCGCCGGGTCGCGCGGGTGAGCAGTTCCCGCCACCGTGCGGCCAGATCGTCGCCGTGACGCAGCGGGGCGGCTCGCCATCCGGTCGCCAGCAGCCCGCTGACCGCCTCGTCGGTCGCCGGATCGGGCGTGCGGCCCTGGAAGGTCCCGGCGTCGATCACCAGGGCGAGCCGGCTCGACGCCGCCCGACCGGCCCGAACCAGCGACCGCAGCTCCGCGTCGGGCGGGGTAGAGACGATCGCGATCAGCGCCCCATCGCCGGCCACACCCGTCGCGACCTGCCGGTACAGCGCGTCGAGGTCGACCTCCTCCGGGGTCGTGGTCGCCAGGTGGGCCAGCCATGCCGCCGCCGGACGCGGCCCGGGTGGCCGCGTCACCGGCCGGTCGAGGAGGGTGACGCTGCGCCCGCGGGCGGCGAGGTGGTCCGTCGCGCTCGCGGCGGCGGCGATCGCCACCTCGACGCTGGCGTCGGGGCCATGACCGGCGTGACGGGACGGGCGAAGATCGAGCACGACGGTCGCCTGCGGGGTGAGGAGATCCTCGGAGCGGCGGACCATCAGCTTGCCCCGGTGGGCGGTCGAGGGCCAGTGGATGGTCCGCAGGTCGTCGCCCCGGACGTACTCGCGGATGTCGGCCAGGTCCTGACCGGACGGGGTGCGGTGGCGCGCGCCGTCACCGCCCAGGCCGGTTGCGTTGCCCATCGGCAGGCCGTCGGGCAAGGGCACGACACGGGGGTAGATCACGACCTCCGCGGTCCCCGGCAGGGTGCGTCGCCGTTGGGCCAGGCCGAAGGTGTCACGTCCGGTCACGGTGAGCGGGCCCAGGACGGCGCGGCCTCGCTGGCGACCGGTCAGCGTGTAGGTGGCCGTCGCCCGGTGACCGGGTCGGATCGGTCGTAACCGCGCCGGCGTGTGGTCGACCAGCGTGCCTGGCACGTCATCGTGGATCGTCAACGGTGGCGTCGGCAGGCGGCCCACGTTGGTCAGGGTCAGTTGCACGGTGGCTTGCTCACCGAACCCAAGCGTCATCGGCCGGACCTCCCGGGTCAGCGCCAACTTGCTCGGCAGCACCCGGGACCACAGCAGGGCCGCGGCGAGCAGCGTCAGGATCGCGACGGCGGCGCTCTGGAGTTCCGGGATCCCCAGCGTCCGAGCGGCCAGCCAGCAGCCACCAGCCGCGATCGCCACGCCGACGCCGCGGGAGGTCATGATCAGCTCGTCGGGGCCGGCAGCCCGTCCAGCACGTCGGCGATCACCGCGGCAGCGTCCTGTCCGCCGATCTCCGCATCCGGGCGCAGGATCAGCCGGTGGGCGAGGATGTGGGGCGCCAGCAGCTTCACGTCGTCAGGGACGACGTGGTCACGGCCCTCGAGCGCGGCAGCAGCACGCACCCCACGCAGCAGGGCCAGGGAGGCCCGCGGCGACGCACCGAGCTCGACATCCGGGTGCGATCGGGTGGCCCGACACAGGGCGATGAGGTAGCGCTCGATCGGTTCCGCCACGCGGATGTGTCGGACCGCGACGATCGCCGACACGACCTCCTTGACGTCGGTGACCGGGCCGAGCGCGGCCATCTGGTCGTCCTCGCCGTGGGTACGGAGGATCTGCAGTTCGTCGTCCTGGTGCGGGTACCCGATCGCGACCCGCATCATGAACCGGTCACGTTGAGCCTCGGGCAGGGGGTAGGTGCCCTCGAGCTCGATGGGGTTCTGCGTCGCGATGACCATGAACGGCCGCGCGAGCTCGTGCGTCGCCCCGTCGATGGTGACGGTGCGCTCCTCCATCGACTCCAGCAGTGCGGACTGGGTCTTTGGGCCAGCCCGGTTGATCTCGTCGCCGAGCACGACGTTGGCGAACACCGGCCCCGGGCGGAACTCGAAGGCACCCGTGTCCGGCGAGTACACCGTCACGCCGGTGACATCGGACGGCAGCAGGTCGGGGGTGAACTGCACCCGGGCGACCGAACAGTCGATCGACCGCGCCAACGCCTTGGCCAGGAGCGTCTTGCCGACGCCGGGGACGTCCTCGACCAGCAGATGCCCCTCCGCGAGCAGCGTGATCAGCGAGAGGCGGACGACATCCGGCTTTCCCTGCATGACGCGCCGGACGTTGTCCTCGATGCGTTGCAGGGTCTGGCCGACCCCGGGGAGGTCGGGTCGTGGCAGGGGGTCGGTCGTGGTCACACGCGGCTCCCCGTCGCGGTCGCGGCCCGGTCGGTGCTCGGCGATCCCCCGGGGTGGTAGGTCGAGGGCGGCGTGACCGGCGACCGTGGCCGGCGGATGGTACCGAGCCGGGCGGGTCCTGCGACCGGGCGCACCGCCCGTACCGAACCTGACGTCGGTGTCAACCGACGGCTAGCGTTGACTGGCGACAGCAGCGTCGGAGGTGGTGTGAGCGAGGCTCGACCGCGCACCCCTCGGGGGACGCGCACGCGGACGCGTCTGCGCGACGCCGCCCGCGAGGCGTTCGCCGAGCGTGGGTACGCCGGAGCGCGTGTGGAGGACATCGTCTCGCGCGCCGGGGTGAGCCATGGGACGTTCTACACCTACTTCGAGAACAAGGCGGCCGCGCTCGACGCCTTGATCGACGTCACGGCGGGCGATCTGATGCGGGTCCTGGACGAACCGTGGGAAGGACCCGACGGGGCTGCGGCGGTCGAGGGGGTGCTCGACCGGTTCGTGACCGTGTTCGTCGATCACGCCGACGTGATCGGGACCTGGCTCGAAGCCAGCGCGCACGAGGCGCACTTCCGGGCCCGGCTGCGGGAGGTCCGCGGCGGCTACGTCCGTCGCGTCGCTGAAGCGCTCGAGCCCGTGCTGTCCGCGTCGAGCCACCAGCCGTCGATCGCGGCTGCCGCCCTCGTCGCCATGGTGGAGGGGACCGCCACCCAGGGCATCGTGGTCCGGGACCCCGAGGAGCGCGCCACGGTGGTGCGGACCCTGACCTCGCTGTGGCTCGGTGGGCTGATCCGCCTCGCGGAGGACGCGGGCTGATCCGCCTCGCGGAGGGCGCGGGCTGATCCGCCTCGCGGAGGGCGCGGGCTGATCCACCGGCCTCCATCGCCGGCCGACGTGGCGTCGCGCAGGGCTCCACTTCCCTCCACCGACGGCGATCGAGGGCGGTGGAATCCCCCGGATCTCGGGTGGTCCGGACGTGATCCGTCGGCGTCCGGGGTCGCCGGGAGGCGGTGGGCCGCCCGGCTCGGGCCGAGCGGGCGGTGGGCGCCCCGGCGCTGGAGCCCGCCACTGGCGGCCGTTCATCGCGGGTTTCGGCGCGGAACGTGGTGGCGCATCGACGTTACGTGACCGCTTCAGCGTTGACCGTGGAGGCCGGGAGGCGTAGGGTGGAGCGAAGTGGAGGGCCTGCCCAGCTCCGGGGTGCTCCTGACGGGTCCAGGCGGCAGGTCGACGGCGCGATGAGGGAAGGGGCGAGGTGTTCCTCGGTGAGCATCACCACACCCTCGACGCCAAAGGCCGCGTCATCCTCCCGTCGCGCTTCCGGGAGCGGCTGGCCAGCGGGCTGGTGTTCGCGCCCTCACAGGACCGCTGCATCGACGTCTACCCGCTTACCGCGTTCGAGCGCCGGGTCCAGGAGCTGCGCGCGGTCCCGCGCGAGGACCAGCGGGCCCGGGCCTACCTGCGGGTCTTCCTCGCCGGCGCGCACGAGGAGAAGCCGGACAGCCAGGGTCGGGTCACCGTCCCACCACGGCTGCGCGAGTACGCGGAGCTCGACAAGGACCTGACGATCAACGGCGCGGACGAGAAGATCGAGATCTGGGACCGTGCGACCTGGGACGCCTACCGCGACCAGGCCGAAGACGCGTTCGCCAACCTCGACGGCCCGTTCGCCCCCAGCGCGTGATGCCGATCGTGACCGCCGCTGCTCCCCACCAACCGGTCCTGCTCGACCGGGTCGTGGAGCTGTTGTCGGCCGCCCCGGACGGGCTGCTCGTCGACGGCACGGTCGGTGCCGCCGGCCACGCCCGTGCGCTGCTCGATGCCCGGATCGCCCGGTACGGGCACGCCCGCCTGCTCGGCATCGACCGCGACCCCTCCGCGCTCGAGCTGGCGACCGAGACCCTCGCCGACCACCTCGACGACCCGGCCGTCGAGGTGGTGCTGCGGCGCGCCCGATTCGATGCGATGCCGGCGCTGCTCGACGAGCTGGGCGAGCCGCCGGTCGCGGGCGTGTTCCTCGACCTGGGGATCTCGTCGATGCACGTCGACGAGGCGCGGCGCGGCTTCAGCTACCGCAACGAAGGTCCGCTCGACATGCGGATGGATCCGGACCTGCCGCGATCGGCGGGGGACCTGGTCAACGACCTACCCGAAGGCGAGCTCGCGCAACTGCTCCAGCGCTACGCCGACGAGCGGTTCGCCCGCCGCATCGCCCGCGCCATCGTCGCTGCCCGGCCGCTGGCGACCACCACCCAGCTCGCCGAGGTGGTCCGCGACGCCGTCCCGGCAGCTGCCCGGCGGCACGGGGGCCACCCCGCGACCCGGACGTTCCAAGCGCTGCGGATCGCTGTCAACGACGAACTCGGCGCGCTCGATGCGGTGCTGCCCGTGATCATCGACCGGCTCGCGCCGGGGGGTGTCGCCGTCGTCCTCAGCTACCACAGCCTCGAGGACCGTCGCGTCAAGCGAGCCTTCGCCGACGCGGCACGCGGCTGCATCTGTCCGCCGGACCTCCCGGTCTGCGGCTGCGGTCGCACGCCGGCGGCCGAGCCGATCGTGCGACGTCCCGAACGGCCCTCCGACGAGGAGATCGCCGCCAACCCCCGGGCGTCCGCCGCCCGCCTGCGGGCGCTTCGGCGCCTACCGACCTCCGAGGTACATCCATGAGCGCTGTCACCGCGCTACAGCGACGGGTCCGTCCCGAGCCCGACGACCGCCACCTGCAGGTGGTCGATGCGCCGGCACGTCGGCACACGCTCCTCTACGCGTTGGCGATCGTGCTGGTGCTCGGCGCCGCCACGTTCGGTGCCGTCGCCCTCAACGCCCTGGCCGCGGCGGCCGCCGTGGAGAGCCGGACGCTCGACGCGCAGGTCGTCGAGGCCGAGCGCCAGTACGCGCAACGGATCGCGGACGTCGCAGCCCTCGAGGACCCGGCCCGCATCCGCGCCGCCGCCGAGGACCTGGGGATGGTCCCGGCCGACAGCGTCCGTCACCTCCAGGTCGAGCGCAACCTGCCGGCCGACGGGGCGGCACCACCCACCGACACCCCCGGTGTGCGTCCCGATCCGCTCAAGCCGTTGCTGTCGGCGGAGCGCTAGATGACCGCCCGTCGATCCTCCAGCCCGAAGGACGCACCGCGCATCCTCGCGCGCTCGGGTTCGCAGCTGGGCATCCGCCGGTTGCGTTGGACGCTGGTCGTGTTCCTGGCCATCGTCCTGGTCAGCGTCGGCAAGCTCGTCGAGATCCAGGTCGTCAACGCCGAGGAGTACGCCGAGAGCGGGGTCCGCCAACGGGCGCGCACCGTCGACCTGCCCGCGACCCGGGGACGCATCTACGACCGCGACGGCGACGTGCTCGCCACCTCGGTCGAGGCAGCGACGGTCTACGCCGACCCGCGGGTGTTCCAGCCGTCCTCCACCTCGGACGGGACGCCCGTGCCCGCCGGCGCGGACGCCGACGAGGTCGCGACGAGCCTGGCCTCGGTCCTCGAGCACGACGAGGCGACCATCCGGGAACGGCTGGTCGACGATGATCGGCACTTCGTCTACCTGGGGCGGCAGCTCGACCACGCGGTTGGTGACGCGGTCCGCGACCTCGACCTGCCCGGTGTCGGGGTGCTGGCCGAGCCTCGCCGCGTCTACCCGAGCGGTCCGCTCGGGGCCCAGATCGTCGGCTTCACCGGTATCGACGGCGAAGGCCTCCAGGGCCTCGAGTCGAGGTACGACCAGGTGCTCGCCGGCCACCCGGGCATGCTCGCCCTCGAGCGGGCCCCCGGGGGACTCGACATCGCCTCGGGTGTCCGGGAGGTGATCGAGCCGGAGGTCGGCACCGACCTGGTGCTGACCCTCGACCGCGAGATCCAGCACGCGGCGGAACACGCCGCACAGCGGGCGATGGACGAGCACGAGGCCAGGGGCGCATCGGTGCTGGTCCAGGACGTCCAGACGGGCGAGGTGCTGGGCATGGCGAGCGTGCCGGGGCACGATCCCAATGAGCTCTCCGAGACGGACGACCGCACGACCTGGCGCAACCGCGCGGTCACCGACGTGTTCGAACCCGGTTCCACCCAGAAAGCGTTGACCGTCGCGGCCGCGATCGAGGAGGGACTGGTCGACCAGGCGACGACCTTCGAGGTCGCCGACGCCATCGACGTGCACGGCAGCCGGTTCACCGACGTCACCGAACACGCCGACGAGGTGTGGACGGTCAGCGAGATCATGGAGCGGTCCAGCAACGTCGGCACGATCCAGATCGCCCAGGAGCTCGGCGACGAGGACCTGGAGCGCTACCTGCGTGCGTTCGGCTACGGGACCACCAGCGGGCTTGGCTTCCCGGGCGAGTCCTCCGGCCTGCTGATGCCCCACGACCAGTGGTGGGGCACGTCGTTGCCGACGATCGCGATCGGACAGGGGGTCGGGGTGACGCTGATGCAGCTCTCCTCCGCCTACACCACGATCGCCTCCGGCGGGACCGCGATCGAGCCGACGCTCGTGCGCGGCACCGTCGGGGACGACGGGCGGTTGACGCCCGCCGCCGGCGGCGATCCGCGGCAGGTCGTCTCGGCCGACACCGCCGAGCAGCTCGCCCGCATGCTGGAGGACGCGGTCATCGGTGAGCACGGCACGGGAGGACACGCGCAGGTACCGGGCTACCGGGTGGCTGGCAAGACGGGGACCGCCCGCAAGCCCAACGACGGTGAGCGCGGGTACTCCGACGAGTACGTCGCCACCTTCGTCGGCTTCGCGCCGGTCGATGCCCCCCGGTTGGTGGTCAGCGTCATGGTCGACGAACCGACACCGATCTACGGCGGCACCGTCGCCGCACCGGTGTTCTCCGAGGTGATGGAGGCGTCACTGCGCGCGCTTCGGATCCCGGCGGACTCCGCCGGTCAGGACCTCTCCCAGGCGATGCTCGAGGCCCAGCAGCGGGTGGAGTCGGCCGACGAGGACGAGACCGACGACGAACCGGACGGCGAGCACACCACCGACGCCCCGTGACCGGCCGGCGACCGGTGCGGGCGCGAGCATGGCGCGCGACGCGGCCGTCGGGACCGGAGGGATCGTTCGGGCGGGCCGGGTGCGCCGGAGAACACGTGCGCAGGGTTAGGCTCGGCGTCCCCTGCGACCGCCGTGGTCGAACCCCCGGTCCACCACCCATCCTGCCCGCGACCGCACCGAGGACGCCCGTGACCGCGCTGCTGTCCGACGTCGTCCGTGCCCTGCCGCGTGCAGAGCGTCACGGGCACGACGTCGAGCTCCACGATGCGACGCACGACAGCCGGCAGGCGGACCGTGGCTGGCTGTTCTGCGCGATCCCTGGCGCCCGGGTGGACGGTCATGAGCATGCGGCGGCGGCCGTGGAGCGAGGCGCGGCCGCGCTGCTGGTCGAACGCTGGCTCGGACTGGACGTCCCGCAGGTGCGCGTGCCGTCCGTTCGTGCCGCGACCGGACCGGCCGCGGCGGTCGTCCACGGTGAACCGAGCCGCCAGCTGGCCGTGGCCGGGATCACCGGCACCAACGGCAAGACCACCGTCACCTACCTGCTCGAAGGAGCCTTCGCTGCAGCCGCGCTCGGCACCGGGGTGATCGGCACCGTGCAGACCCGCATCCATGGCACCCCCGAACCGGGCGTGCGCACGACGCCGGAGGGCACCGATCTCCAGCGGCTGCTGCGGTCGATGCACACCCGCGGCGTCGACGCCGTCGCCATGGAGGTGTCCTCCCACGGACTCGATCTGCGCCGTGTGGACGGCACCCGGTTCGCGGTCGCCGCGTACACCAACCTCTCCCAGGACCACCTCGACTGGCACGGGTCCATGGCGGCGTACCTGGCCGCCAAGGCGCGCCTGTTCGTCCCCGAGCTGAGCGACCGGGGGATCGTCTTCCTCGATGGACCGTTCGCCGACCAGCTGCTCGAGCAGGTGTCGATCCCCGTGACCACCGTGGGGCGTCGCGACGACGCGGACCTGCGCCTGGTCGACGAGCGGGTCGGGCTCACCGGCGGCACCGTCCGACTCGTCGGACGGCATCCGTCGGTCGGCGGGACCGGGCCACCGCTGGATCTGGAGCTGGCGACCGTGCTGCCGGGGGCGTTCAACCTGGCCAACGCGGCGGTGGCGGCCGTGACCGCGATCGCGGTGGGCGTCCCACCGGACGTCGCCGCTGCCGGGATCGCCGCCTGCCCCGGTGCACCCGGTCGGCTCGAGCGGGTCGCCGACGAACCGGTCACGGTGCTGGTCGACTACGCGCACACGCCGGATGCGCTCAGCGAGGTCGTCGCGACCGTCCGTGACCTGCTGCCGGACCGGGCCCGATTCACGCTGGTCGTCGGCTGCGGCGGTGACCGTGACCGGATCAAGCGTGGACCGATGGGTGCGGCCGCCGCCGCCGCCGACCGCGCGGTACTGACCTCCGACAACCCCCGCTCCGAGCCCCCGGAGGACATCCTGGCCGCGGTGGAGGCGGGGGCTCGTCACGCCGTGGCCGACGGGGCACCGGCGGAGCTCGTCGTGGAGCTCGATCGTCGTCGCGCCATCCGGCACGCGCTGGAGCAGGCGACGCCCGGCGACGTCGTCGTCATCGCCGGCAAGGGCCACGAGACCACCCAGGAACTGGCCGACCGCACGATCGAGTTCGACGACCGAGTGGTCGCCCGTGAGCTCCTGGATGCCCTCGGATCGGGGGGCGGCGCATGATCGTGATGTCGTGCACGCAGCTGTCGCAGGTCACCGACGGAGACCTGTTGCTACCCGACGGGACCGACGGCGACGCCACGGTCGACGCCGTCGCGACCGACTCCCGGACGGTTCCGGACGGTCGCCCGCTGTTCGTGGCGTTGCGCGGCGACTCGGCTGACGGGCACGACCACGTGCCCGACGCGGTCGCAGCCGGCGCCGTCGCGGTGCTCGTCGAGCGCGGACCGCAACAGCCATCGGTCCCGACGATCGTCGTCGACGACACCTGGCAGGCGCTTCGGTCGCTCGGCCGCCACGTGCGCGAGACGGTCGCCCCCACGGCGATCGCGATCACCGGCTCGGTCGGCAAGACCACCGTCAAGGACCTCACCGCCGCCGCGGTCGGCGCCCGCTGGCGCACCCACGCGTCCCGCGGCTCCTTCAACAACGAACTGGGCGTGCCCCTGACCCTGTGCAGCCTCGAGCCGGACACCCAGGTCCTGGTGGCGGAGATCGGTGCGCGTCACGTCGGCGACATCGCCGACCTCGCGCCCCTGGTCGCGCCCGACGTGGCGGTGGTCACCGCGGTCGCGGCCGTCCATCTGGAGGTGTTCGGTTCGATCGACGCGATCGCGCGAGCCAAGGGCGAACTGGTCGATGCGCTCGGCGAGGGCGGCGTCGCCGTGCTCGCCCTGGACGATCCGTGGGTCGCGCCGATGGCGGCCCGTTCGCCGGCGACGATCACCGTCGCCACGGACCTCGTCGAGGCGGACGTCCACGCCCGTGAGGTCCGCCTCGACCGTTTCGCCCGTCCGAGCGCGACCGCCGTCACGCCGTGGGGTGAGGTGGAGCTGTCCCTGCCGATCGCCGGGCGTCACCAGATCGCCAACGCGCTGTTCGCCCTGGCCGTCGCGGGTCACCTCGGCGTCGGACTGACCGCCGCCGCTGCGGCCCTGGCGAGCACCGCCGTCAGCCCCTGGCGTGGCGCGGTCGAGGCGATCGACGGCGTCACGGTGCTCAACGACGCCTACAACGCCAACCCGACCTCGGTCGTCGCCGCGCTGCAGACGCTGGTGGCGATCGAACGCACCGGCCGCACGATCGCGGTCCTGGGCGAGATGGCCGAGATCGGGCCGGACGCCGCGTACGAACACGAGCGCATCGGCCGGGTGTGCGTCGACCTCGGCGTCGACGTGCTCGTCGGGGTCGGCGAGGCCGCCGCCGACACGATCGCCGGCGCGGCCAGCGGGCAGGTCGAGGTGGTCGCGGCGGCGGACGCCGCCGAGGCCAGCCGAGCCGTGAGCGCCCTGGTGGCGCCGGGCGACGTGGTGTTGGTCAAGGCCTCCCGGGTCGCGGGGCTCGAACGCGTCCCGGAGGACCTGGAGGTGCGCTCGTGATCGCGGTCCTCCTCGGTGGTGCGGTGGCGTTGTTCGCGTCCCTGCTCGGCACGCCGGTCGTCATCAGCTACTTCCGTCAGCACGGCTTCGGCCAGCCGATCCGCGATGAGGGGCCGCAGAGCCACCACTCGAAGGCGGGGACGCCCACGATGGGTGGGGCCGCGATCGTGCTCGCGGCGCTGCTGGCCTACGCCGCCGCCCACCTCATCGGCGCCGATCTGACGGTCGCCGGGCTGCTCGTGCTCGGGACGTTCACCGGCATGGCGATGGTCGGCTTCGCCGATGACCTGATCAAGCTCCGGCGACGACGCAACCTCGGCATGAACAAGACCACCAAGTTCGTCGGCCAAGCGGTGATCGCCGCGCTGTTCGCCTGGATCGGCCCCACCTACGCCGGTCTGCCGCGCAACATCTCCCTGGCCGGCGACCTCGCGTTCGAGGTGCCGGCCTGGGTGTTCGTGATCTGGATCTTCCTGCTGCTCACCGGTGCCAGCAACGCGGTGAACCTCACCGACGGGCTCGACGGGCTCGCCGCCGGTTCGGGCACGTTGGTCTTCGGGGCGTACTCGCTGATCGCGTTCTGGCAGTTCCGCAACCCGGGCGACTACGGGTTGGAAGCCGCTGATGCGTTGGACATCGCGATCATCGTGGCCGCCGTCACCGCCGCGTGCGCGGGGTTCCTGTGGCACAACGCGCCCCCCGCCCGGATCTTCATGGGTGACACCGGCTCGCTCGCGCTCGGGGGCCTGCTCGCCGCCGTGTCGGTCGCGACCAACACCCAGCTGCTGCTCATCCTGCTCGGTGCGTTGTTCGTGGTGGAGACGCTGTCGGTGATCCTGCAGGTCGTCGTGTTCCGCCTGACGGGTAAGCGCCTGTTCCGGATGGCCCCGATCCACCACCACTTCGAACTGCTCGGTTGGCAGGAGACCACGATCATCGTGCGCTTCTGGATCCTGGCGGGCATCGGGATCGCGCTGGGCATGGGTGCCTTCTACGCCGAGTGGGTCAGCCGCGTGGGACCGTTGTGAGCGAGGCGCCGAGATGAGCCCGAGCCGGATCGACGAACCTCCTGCCACCGCGGGCCGTGGTCGCCTCGCGCGGTTGCGTCACCGTTGGGCGCCGGGAGCGTGGACCTCCGACGCGACCGCGCTGACGGTCGTCACCTCGGTGCTGGTGGTGCTCGGGCTGGTCATGAGCTTCTCCGCCAGCTTCGTGCCGGCTGCGGAGGCGGGGGACGCCTTCGCGATCCTCCGCCGCCAGCTCACCTGGGCGCTGGTCGGCATCCCGGCGTTCTGGTTGGTGGCATCGCTGGACCACCGCATCTGGCGTCGGCTCGCCTGGCCGCTCCTCGGTGTGGCACTGGTCGGGCTGGTGCTGCTGCTCGTCCCCGGGGTCGGCACCGAGCGGTACGGCTCGACCCGGTGGCTGTCGGTCGGTCCGTTGACGATCCAGCCGTCGGAGATCGCCAAGCTCGCGGTCCTGCTGTGGTTGGCTGACGTCCTCGAGCGCAAGCGTCCAGCCGACGGGCAGCCGCATGGGGTCGACCACCTGCTCGTCCCTGCGCTGCCGCTGCTCGCGCTGGTGGGGGTCCTGACCCTGGCGCAGCCGGACCTCGGCACCACGATCCTGTTCGGCGTCATCGTCGCCGCCGTCCTGTGGATCGAGGGGCTCCCGGGCCGCTACGTGGTCGGCACCGGGATCGTCGCGATCCTGTCGATCGGGGTGCTCGCGGCGGCCGCGCCCTACCGGCTGGCCCGTGTCCGCGGCTGGCTCTGGCCGGAGCAGTACCCGCTCGACGAGGGCTTCCAACTGCTGCAGTCGCTGTACGCCCTCGGCTCGGGCGGCTGGTTCGGGCTCGGGCTCGGTTCGTCGCGCGGTAAGTGGCACTTCATCCCCAACCCGGAGACCGACTTCATCTTCGCCGTGATCGGCGAGGAGCTCGGGTTCGTGGGTGCCGTCGGCACGCTGCTGCTCTTCACCGCACTGCTCTACCTCGGCTGCAAGACCGCGTACGCGGCGACCGACGGGTTCGGTCGCACGGTCTCCCTGGCGATCACGGTCTGGATCGTCGGTCAGGCGCTGGTCAACATCGGGACGGTGACCGGGTTGCTGCCGATCACCGGCGTAACCCTGCCCCTGGTCTCGGTCGGCGGGACCTCGCTGGTGTCGAGTTTGGTCGCGCTGGGCATCCTGGTGTCGATCTCCCGGAGCGGCACCGGGGCCATCCCGGCCGTCCGAGAGCGGACCACCCCGATGCGTGGAGGTTCCTCGTGACCCGGACCGTGCTCGTCGCCGGTGGTGGGACCGCGGGCCACGTGTTCCCGGCGGTCGCCGTCGCTCGCGAACTGCAGCGCGTCGACCCGGACGTGGAACCGGTGTTCGTCGGTGTCCGCGACCGACTGGAGGCTCGTTTGGTGCCGGAGTCGGGCTTCCGGCTCCACTTCATCGACGCGGTGTCGATCCCACGACGTCCCTCACCGGCGCTGCTGCGGGTCCCGAAGGCCCTTCGCAACGGGGTGGCCCAGTGCTCCCGGATCGCCGAGGAGGAGCAGGCGGTCGCCGTCGTCACCTTCGGGGGCTACGTGTCGTTCCCGCTCGACCGGGCGGCGGTCAAGCGGGGGCTGCCGCTGGTGGTCCACGAGCAGAACAGCGTGCCCGGGTTGACCAACCGGGTCGCGAGCCGTTGGGCCGACCGGACCGCGATCACCTTCCCCGGATCGGCGACGCGGTTCCGCTACCAGGAACGCTGCGTGGTGACCGGCAACCCCGTGCGGTCGGACGTGCTCGATCTGGACCGCGCGGCGGCGCGTGCAGCCGCGCGCGAGGCGTTCGACCTCGACCCGGACCTGCCCACGCTGCTGGTGTTCGGCGGCAGCCAGGGCGCGCGCAGCATCAACTCGGCGATCGTGGAGGCGCACGGGCGCTGGGGCGACACCCCGTTGCAGATCCTGCACGCGGCGGGCCGCAACGGCTACAGCACCGCAGCCAAGGTGTGGGAGGACGCCCGTGCGGCCCACCCCGACGGGCCACCGGTGCGGCTGGTCGACTTCATCGACTCGATGGCCGACGCCTACGCGGCTGCCGACGTGGTCATCTGTCGTGCCGGCGCGACCTCGATCGCCGAACTGACCGTGCTGGGCCTGCCCGCCGTGCTGATCCCGTACCCCCACGCCACCGCCGACCACCAGACCGAGAACGCGCGTGCGCTCGAACGTGCCGGTGGCGCCGCGGTCCTCACCGACGAGGAACTCGACGGCGCGTCGTTGGTCGATCAGGTCGCCCCGTTGCTCGCCGACGCGGACGTCCATGCCGCGACGGCCCGCGCCTCGCGTGCGTTCGGTCGGCCCGACGCCGCGTCCAACGTCGCTCGCCTGGTGCTCGAACTCGCCGAGGCTCGCCCGTGACCCCCACGCTGACCCCGCAGACCCGCGTCCACCTCGTCGGGGTGGGCGGCGCCGGCATGTCCGGCATCGCCCGCATCCTGCTGCAACGCGGCCACGCCGTGTCCGGCTCCGATCTGCGCGACAGCCGGTCCCTGGAGGAGCTCCGGGTGCTCGGTGCCCGCGTCGAGGTCGGGCACGATCCCGGCAACGTCGGCGAAGCGGATGTGGTGGTGATCTCCACGGCGGTGCCCCAGGGCAACGCGGAGGTCGTCGCTGCTCGTCAACGGGGGATCGCCGTGGTCCGGCGCGCGGAGATGCTCGCCCAGCTGATGGCCGACGATCACGCCGTGCTCATCGCCGGCACGCACGGCAAGACGACCACCACCTCCATGGCGGTCGTCGGGATCCAGGCTGCCGGCGGCGATCCGTCGTTCGCGATCGGTGGGTCGCTCAACGACAGCGGCACCAACGCCCACGCCGGCACCGACGGTCGGTTCGTGGCGGAAGCGGACGAGTCCGACCGCTCGTTCCTGGTCTTCCGCCCCGATCTGGCCGTGGTCACCAACCTCGAGCACGATCACCCGGAGGAGTTCGAGGACCTCGCCTCCGTCCGCCAGGCCTTCCTGGGGTTCCTGGAACGGCGGGCGCCGGGCGCGCCAGCCGTGCTCTGCGTCGACGACCCGCCCACCGCGGCGCTGGCCGATGACGTCGAGCCGCCGGTCGTGACCTACGGCATCGATCCGCGTGCCGACATCCGCACGGTGACCGGCGAGGACGGACGGCACCGGTTGCGAGTCCACGGCCAGGACGCCGTCGAGCTCGCGCTCGGGGTCCCCGGCCGGCACAACGTGCTCAACGCCACCGCGGCGATGGCCGTCTGCCACCACCTCGGCATCGACCTCGAGCAGGCCGCGGCCGGGTTGACCGGCTTCACCGGGGCGACGCGTCGCTTCCAACGGCTCGGTGAGGCGGCCGGGGTCACGATCGTCGACGACTACGCCCACCATCCCACCGAGCTGCGGGCGACCCTGGCAGCAGCGCGATCCACCGCCCCGGGACGCATCGTCCTCGTCGTCCAGCCGCACCGGTACTCACGTACCGCGACCTTCGGTCCGGAGCTCGGCCGGGCCGCGTCGGCGGCCGACATCGTCATCGTCACGGAGGTCTACGGCGCCGGGGAGACACCGGTGCCGGGGGTGACCGGCCACACGGTCGCCGCCGCCGCCGCCGCGTCGGGGGCGATGGTGACCTACCGGCCGCACCTCGGTGACGTGCTCGACGAGCTCCTCGAGGTGGTGCGCGAGGGGGACCTGGTCCTCACCACCGGCGCCGGAGACGTCACGCAGGTCGGCCCGACCCTGCTCGGACGGCTGCGGAACCGCCGGTGAGCCCGACCGGGAAGCCGACCGCCGGGCACGTGGGCGACCACGCGTCCGATCCCCTCGTTGCCGAGTTGGCCAGCAGGTGCCGCGGGCAGGTCACCGCGCAGGCCTCGCTCTCGGGCCTGACCACGCTGCGGGTCGGCGGGCCGGCTCGGGTGTTGGTGACGGCCGAGTCGGACGACGACCTCGTCGCGGTGGGGCGAGCCGCAGCGACGCACGGCGTCCCGCACGCGATCGTCGGCCGCGGCTCGAACCTGCTGGTCAGCGACGACGGTTGGCCGGGCATCGCCGTGCACCTCGGTCGTGGGTTCCGTGGCCTGGAGATCGACGGCGGACGCGTCCATGCCGGAGCCGCGGAGCCGCTGCCGACACTGGCCGTCAAGGTCGCCGACGCCGGCCTGACCGGGTTCGCCTGGGCCTGCGCCGTGCCGGGGACGCTCGGGGGAGCGGTGCGCATGAACGCCGGTGCGCACGGCAGCGAGATGGGCGATCACCTCGTCACGGTCGAGATCGTCCGCTTGGCCAGCGGCGCCCGCGAGACCTGGCCCGTGGAGGCGCTGGGTCTGACCTACCGGCACAGCGAGCTGCCCGCCGACGCGGTCGTGGTGGGCGCCAGCCTGGAGTTCGAGGCCGGCGACACCGCCACGGTCCGCGAGGAGATCGCCTCGATCCGCCGGTGGCGACGCGAGCACCAGCCGTTGAACGAGCCCAACTGTGGGTCGGTCTTCACCAACCCGCCCGGCGACTCGGCCGGTCGCCTGATCGACACGGCCGGCGGTAAGGCGATGGCGGTCGGTGGCGCCAAGGTCTCGGATCGCCACGCCAACTTCATCGTCACCCGGCCGGGGGCCACCGCCGACGACGTCGCCACGCTGATCCGGCGCATCCAGCAGCGGGTCGCCGCGACGGCCGGCGTCGACCTGGTCGCCGAGGTGGTGCATCTCGGCCGGTTCGAACCGTCGGACGACGCATCGTGGTGATCGACGAACGCATCGCGGAACGGCGGCGGGAGGTCCGCCAGCAGCGGCGTCGCGTCCGACTGCGTCGCACCCTTCTCGCCCTCATCGTGCTGTCCGCGGCCGGTGGCCTGATCGCGGTTGAGCGCTCCGCGCTGGTCGGGCTCGAGGAGGTCACCGTCGCCGGGACGGAGCGACTGAGCGAGTCGGAGGTCCGCGACGCCGCCGGGCTCGAACTCGGCCGCTCCACGCTGCGGCTGTCCCTCGCAGAGGCCGAGCGCCGGGTCGAGGACCTCGCGTTGGTCCGGTCCGCGGACGCCCGGCGGACCGACCCGTTGACGGTGAGCATCACCGTCGTCGAGCGAGAACCGTCCCTGGCCGTCGTCGGTGACGGCGAGCAACGGGTCGTCGACCGCGACGGGATCGTGCTCCTCGACGACGCCGGAGACGGCCTGCCACTGATCGAGTTGACCGAGGCACCTCCCGCGCCGGGTGCGGACGTCGGGGAGGACCCGGCGCTGGCGAACGCCCACCGTGCCTGGCGTGGGCTGTCCGGCCCGCTGCGCGGCGAGGTGGTCCGCTACGTGGCCGCTGGCGCCGATGAGCTCGAGCTCGAGTTGCGCACCGGCGAGCGCGTGCGCTTCGGCCGGGCCGACCGCATCGATGAGAAGGTCCGGGCGTTGGGGGCGGTGCTGGAGGACGTCGGTGACGCGCCGGTCGAGGTGATCGATGTCCGTGCTCCCGGGGCACCGGTGGTGGTCGGCCCGTGACCGGGTGGGAAGCCGCCGCATGGCGTCGGACGGATCGGTTCCGGTGTCGACGAGGACGGGGTCAGGTGCTTGACCCTCGGTTCCCGGCCTCGCTACGGTCCGGAGAGGTTGACATAAGTCTGGACCTCTACCTGAGGTCGAGGGCTCCAACCTCGTCCGCACCACCAAGCTTCAGGCCGATGCCGAGGCCGACGAGGAGGATCCCGTGACCGCAGCACCGTCCAACTACCTGGCCGTGATCAAGGTCGTCGGCATCGGCGGTGGCGGCGTCAACGCCGTCAACCGCATGATCGATGCGGGGCTGCGTGGTGTGGAGTTCGTCGCCATCAACACCGACGCCCAGGCCCTGCTGATGTCCGACGCCGACGTCAAGCTCGACGTCGGCCGCGACCTGACCCGGGGCCTCGGTGCCGGTGCCGACCCGGAGGTCGGTCGCCAGGCGGCCGACGACCACCGCGACGAGATCCTGGAGGTGCTCAAGGGCGCGGACATGGTCTTCGTCACCGCCGGGGAGGGCGGCGGGACCGGCACCGGTGCCGCGCCGCTGGTCGCCCAGGTCGCCAAGGAACTCGGCGCGCTGACGATCGGCGTGGTCACCCGCCCGTTCACCTTCGAGGGCCGCAAGCGCTCGACGCAGGCCGAGGACGGGATCGAGGAGCTCAAGGACGAGGTCGACACCCTCATCGTCATCCCCAACGACCGACTGCTGCAGATCGCCGACACCGACACCTCCGTGATGCAGGCGTTCAAGCTCGCCGACGACGTGCTGCTCCAGGGCGTCCAGGGCATCACCGACCTGATCACCACCCCGGGGCTGATCAACCTCGACTTCGCCGACGTCCGCACCGTGATGAACGACGCGGGCAGCGCGCTGATGGGCATCGGCAAGGCCCGGGGCGAGTCGCGCTCGCTCGAGGCGGCCAAGCTCGCCATCAGCTCCCCGCTGCTCGAGGCCTCGATCGACGGCGCGCGCGGGGTGTTGCTGATGCTGGCCGGTGGCAGCGACCTCGGGCTCTTCGAGGTCAACGAGGCCGCGGACGTGGTGACCGAGGCCGCGCACCCCGACGCCAACATCATCTTCGGTGCGGTGATCGATGACTCGCTCGGCGACGAGGTCAAGGTGACCGTGATCGCCGCCGGGTTCGACAAGTTCGAAGGGACGGTCGAACAGTCCGGGGCGTTCCTGCGCAGCGCACCCGAACCCTCACCGGAGGCCGGCAACGGGGTCGCCGGCGCGGTCGCCGCACCTGGGGCGAGCGCCCGTGAGGACGAGGATGAGCCCGATGACGTGTTCACGCCCCCGGCGGAGGGCGGCGGCCAGGTCATCGACGTCGGCTCCAGCTTCGGTGACGACGAGGACGACGAGCTCGACGTCCCGTCCTTCCTGCGCTGAGCGGGGTGTCGCGCCGGTGTCGACCGTGATCGAGGAAGCCCCCTTGGGGCACGATGCCCGCGGGTGGTTCACCGGTCGCGATCCGCAGGCACCCGAGCGGCCCTTCGCGGCCGGCGGCAACCTGTCGCATCACCGCCCCCACCGCCCGGCCGATCTGGCCAGCGACCGTGCCCACGTGGGCCGGCTGACCGGCACCGAGCCGTCGACCTGGCACTTCATGCAGCAGGTGCACGGCCCCGAGGTCGGCACGATCCACTCGCGCACGCCCGCCGGCGCCCAGCTCCGCGACGTGGACGCGCTCGTCACCACCGAGGCGGATCGTCCGTTGCTCGTCCAGGTCGCCGACTGCGTCCCCATCCTGCTGGCCGCCGACGGCGCCGTCGGGGCGGTCCACGCCGGACGTCGCGGGGTCGTCCTGGGGATCATCGACGCGGCGATCGCCGCGCTTGAGCGACTGGGGGTCGCGACGGAACGGATCGTGGCCGCGATCGGGCCCGCCATCGGGGGTTGCTGCTACGAGCTGCCGATCGACGAGCGAGACCGTTCGCTCGCCTCGCTGCCGGACGAGGTCGCGACGGCCGCGACGGCGACGACCGACTGGGGGAGCCCCTCACTGGACCTGGGGGCGGCCGCGGTGGCGCAGCTGACCGCCGCGGGCGCCACCGTCGGCAGCCGGGTCGAGGCATGCACGTGGTGCGACCCGGACGATCGATGGTTCAGCCACCGCGCGGATCCCACTGCCGGCCGTCAGGTGGGCATGGTGCTCCGACGGGCCAGCGCATGACCGCGCCCTCGGATCCCACGATCGACGTCGCGGGTCGGATCGCGGCCGTACGGGCGCGCATCGCGCTCGCCGCGGAGTCCGCCGGGCGCTCGCGCGCCAACGTCCTGCTGATCGCGGTCACCAAGACCCACGCCCCCGAGGTGGCCCAACGCGCGGTGGACGCCGGCGTTGCCGACCTGGGGGAGAACCGTGTCCAGGAACTGTTGGCGAAGCGCCCGTTGGTCGACGGGGCACGGTGGCACCTGGTCGGGCACCTGCAGCGCAACAAGGTGCGTGACGTCGTGGGGCGTCAGATCCTCGTGCACTCGGTCGACCGGCGCTCACTGGTCGACGCCCTCTCCGGTCGGGCGGAACGCGAAGGGGTGACCCAGCGCATCCTGGTGCAGGTCAACGTGGGGGATGACCCGGCGAAGAGCGGGTGCCACCTCGATGAGACCGGGGACCTGGTCGCCTACGCTCGGGAGCGACCGAACCTGGCCGTCGAGGGTCTGATGACCATGCCACCGTTGCCTCCCGACGGTGTCGATCCGGTCGACGCCGCACAGCCGCTCTTCGCGGCGCTGCGGCGGCAGCGAGACGAGCTTCGCGAGCGCTTCCCGGAGGTCGTGCACCTGTCGATGGGGATGACCAACGACCTGGAGGCGGCGGTCGCCGAAGGGGCCACGATGGTCCGGCTCGGGACGGCGCTCTTCGGTGAGCGTGGTGCCGAGCCGTGGCGAAAGGACGACGGATGAGCGGGATGTGGAACCGCACCTTGATCTACCTCGGCCTCCGGGAGGAGCCCGAGGAGATCTACGACGAGTTCGTCGAGCGCCCGCGCGCCGAGGAGCCGGCCGCGGTGGCTGCGCCCCCCGGCCGTGGGCGTGCCGACCGCGCCGTCGTCGCAGAGCCGGAGCCGGCACCGGTGCCGACCGCCGCCCGGTCCGCGGAGGACGAGGTCGTGCGACCGTTGCGCAACGGCGATGTGCGGCTTCATCCGACCGCCGCGTCCGCGACCGCCCGCGCCGCCCTGGTGGAGGTGCTGGCCTTCGAGGACGTCGAGGCGGTCGGTGCCCGCTACCGGACCGGCCAGCCGGTGCTGTTCGATGTGCAAGGCACCGACAAGGACACCGCCCGTCGGGTCGTGGATTTCGTCTCCGGCCTGACCTACGGGCTCCGAGGTCACCTGACCAAGGTCGGTGCGCGTGCGTTCCTGCTCGTGCCTGACGGGCTCGACCTGCCGGAGGACGAACGTCGACGGCTCAACGATCTCGGCTACCGGCTGCCGACCGGGAGCAACGCGTGAGCGGACCGATCTCGACGCTCCTCTACCTCTACTGGTGGGTGCTGCTGCTCCACGTGATCTTCTCGTGGGTGCCACGCCCACCCGAGCCGTTGATGCCGTTCGTGCTCGGGGTGCGCAAGCTCGTCGAACCGGTCGCCGCGCCACTACGGCGGGTGATCCCACCGCTGCGCATCGGCGGCATCGCCCTCGACCTGTCCATCCTGATCCTGTTCTTCGGCCTGTTCATCCTGCGCGGTGTGGTCGCCAGCGCGGGGCTGTGACGAGCACGCCGGTACGAGTCCGACGACGCGAGCGAGCGGAGAACCGCCGATGAACCTCAGCCCCGACGACATCGTCAACTACGAGTTCAAGTCCACGTGGCGCGGGTACGAGCCGGAAGCGGTCGACGCGCTCCTGGACCGCATCGCCGACCAGATCGAAGCGTCCCAGGCTGAGCTCCAGGATCTGCGCGACCGCCTCGCGGACGCCGAGGCCCGCGTGCAGGAGACCCTCGAGACCGAGGGGACGCTGACCCGCACCCTGGTGGCGGCCCAAGCCACGGCCGAGCGGACGGTCGCCGACGCGCAGGCGCAGGCGCAGCGGACGCTCGAGGAGGCGCAGGAGCAGGCTGCAGAGGTGCGTGCCGCTGCTGAGCGAGACGCTGCCGAGCAGCTCGATCAGGCGCAGGCCGAGGCCGCGAAGGCCATCGCCGACGGGCAGGCCCGCCGCGAGCAGCTCATCGCCAGCGTCGCGGAGTTGCGGCACGTGGAGCAGCACCATCGCCAGCACCTGCGTGAGCACCTCGAGGCGAGCCTGGCGATGCTCGACCACGTGGAACCGGTGCCGCGTTCGAGCGAGCTCCCGGGTGCGCCTGCGCCGGACGCAGCCGGGGCGGCGCTCGAGGCGCCCACGGCCGCGGAGACCCGAGGGGGCGCCGGGTCGTCTCGGGACGACGCCCCGTCGTCCGAGGGGCACGAGGCGGAGACCGCCGAAGCGGTCGCAGCCGCCTCCGCGGAGCACCTCTGGAGCGCCGGGAACGTCGACGAGCACGACGAGCCGGAGCGGGCCCCGGGGGCCAGTGCCTCCCCATCACCGTCGGAGCCCTCCACCGACCCGTGGAAGGCCCCGGACGAGCCATCGACCACGTCCCCCGACGACGCTGAGCAGCCGGACGACCAGCCGCTCTTCGGTGATGGCGACGCTGACGGCACCGGGACGTCACGCTCGGATGATCCGGCGCCGGGCCACGCTGCTGACGCCGCGGACGGCGAGCGGCCGGATCTGACCGTGCGGGTCCGCGACGAGCCGTGATCCGCGTCGCCGTCGCGGCGCTGCTGGTCGCCGGTGCGCTGGTACTCGTCGGCGTCGTCAGCGGTTGGCTACCCGCGTTGCTGGGGTCGATCGCGGCGGCCGCGCTCTCCTTGGCCGTGCTGGCCGTCGCGGTGATCCGGGCGCACCGGCGCGCCTCCGGGTGCTCCGACACCGCCGCCGGTGCGGCCGAACCGCTCCCCGGTCAGCGCCCCGCGTCCGACGAACGTCGGTCGTGGGACGACCCGGACGACGCCTGAGCGACCTGCCGGGCGCCGAGCCGGGCCGCGCGCTCGAACGGATGGTCGCGGTAGCCGTACCGCGCCCCCAGCCAGGCGTACACCACGATCATGGTCGGTCCGAGCCGCTCGGTCTGGCGCACGTGGACCGACTCGTGGGCCAGCAGCGACGGCGGGGGCTGTTCCCGTCGGCTGAGTACCACCTGCCCGATCGTGTTGGCGTCCGCGCCGACGCTGCGCAGCGCCGCCGCGGAGACACCGCGGATACCGCGTGCCACGAAACAGCCCAGTTCGTCGTCCCAGTGAGGACGGCGACCGGCGAGCAGCGCCAGGAGATAGCCGACCAGGGTCATCGGCGCCGCCCACACGGCGGCGGCCACGCGTCCGGCCGGCGTCCTCGGCACCGAGGGGACCCAGGATCCCAGCCGCCGTCCGAGCATCCCCGGTGGGCGTCGTGGCGGGATGTCGGCGGAGGCTGAGGCCGGCGTCAGGGTCCCTCGTCGAACCGCCACCGCCTCCGTGCGTTGGCGCACGACCCCGACGATCCCCACGACGATCGTGGCCGTCACCAGGCCGCGCAGCAGCCGTGTCACCAGCTCGCTCATGCGCGGATCGCGATGAGCGCCGTGCCGAGCTCGCCGAGATCGACCGACGTCCCATCGGCGACGGGTGCGCGGTGCAGCGAGCTCGCCAGCACCTCCCGGGCGATCGCGTCGAAGTGCCCGCCGGCTTCGAGATCCGCATCCAGCGCGTCCGGCTGGACGGCGACGATCAGCTCGATCCGGTCGTCGAGTTCGAGGCCTGCGGCCTTGCGCTGGTCGTTGATGGCGCGGATCAGCTCGCGGGCCGCACCCTCCACCTCGAGCTCTCGGGTCAGGGAGGTGTCCAACGCGAACGACACGCTCGTATCACTGGCGACGGCCCACCCGGTGCGGGGACGTTCGACGATCTCGACCATCTCGGAGGTGACCGTGGCGGGCTGCCCGTCCACCTCCACCTCGGCGTGGCCCTCGGCCTCCAGCTGCTCGGCGAGCGTGTCGGCCGTTCCGGGCGTCAGCGCCTGCAGGGCGGCGGCCACCTGCGGTGCCTGCTTCTGGAACGCCGGGCCGAGGGCCCGGAAGTTCGGCTTGACGCTGCGCTCCACCAGCTCGCCCGTGCCGTCCGACAGCTCGACGGCCTTGACGTTGAGCTCGTCGGCGATCCCGTCCAGCAGCTGCGCCAGACCGGCACGTTCAGCGCTCGGGACGCTCACCAGCGCGCGTGCCAACGGCTGCCGCACCTTCACCGCCGCGTCGTTGCGTGCCTGGCGGCCGAGTTCGACGACCCGCCGCGCCGTCGCCATGGCGGCGCGCAACGACTCGTCGCGCCACTCGTCCGCCGCTGCGGGGAAGTCGGTCAGGTGGACCGAACCGGCCGCCTGCGCCTCCTGCCCCCGCGGGGTGACCACCAGGTCCTGCCACAGGCGCTCGGCCAGGAACGGGGTGAACGGGGCCAGCAGTTGCGCCAACGTCGTCAAGCAGGTGTGCAAGGTGTGGTAGGCGGCCCGCTTGTCCTGTGGAGCCTCGGTCGCCGACCGCCAGAACCGGCGACGCGTGCGGCGCACGTACCAGTTCGACAGGTCGGCGACGAACCGCTCGAGCGACCGCGTCGCGGTGGACACGTCGTAGCGGTCCAGCGCGCCGTCGACCGTGTCGGTCAGCGCCGCCAGCTCCGCCAGCACCCAGCGGTCGATCGCCGGGCGGTCCGCGACGGCCGGTGCGGGCGCGTCGAGGTCGAACGCATCGATCGCGGCGTAGGTGGTGAAGAACACGTGAGTGTTCCACAGGGTGAGCACGAACTGCCGGACCACGTCGTCCAGCGGCTGATGGCCGACCCGGCGGCTGACCCACGGGTTGCCCTCGGCGAACATCAGCCAGCGGACGGCGTCGGCGCCGTGGCGCTCCACCAGCTCCCACGGATCCAGCACGTTGCCGGTCGACTTGGACATCTTGCGGCCGTCGGCGTCGACGATGTGGCCGAGGCACACGCACGTCCGGTATGAGCTGTCGCCGAACAGCAGGGTCGACTCGGCCAACAGCGTGTAGAACCAGCCGCGGGTCTGATCGATCGCCTCGCAGATGAAGTCGGCGGGGTAGTGCCGCTCGAACTCCGCCTGGCCGGTGTGTGGGTAGCCCCACTGCGCGTACGGCATCCCCCCGGAGTCGAACCAGGTGTCGGCGACGTCGGGGATCCGGCGGGCGACCTCGCCGCACGCCTGACACGGCATCGTCACGTCGTCGATGTAGGGCCGGTGCGGATCGAGCTCGCTGTGGTCCTCACCCGTCAGCGTCGACAGCTCGGCGCGGGAGCCCACCACCTCGATGTGGTCGCAGGCACCGCAGCGCCAGAACGGCAGCGGGGTGCCCCAGTACCGATCCCGGGAGAGCGCCCAGTCGACGTTGTTCTCCAGCCAGTTGCCGAACCGGCCGTCGCGGATGTGCTCGGGGTGCCAGTCGATCGACGCGTTGTTGGCCAGCAGCTCGTCGCGCTTCTCGGTCGTGCGGATGTACCAGGACGGCTTGGCGAGGTAGAGCAGCGGGTGGTCGCACCGCCAACAGAACGGGTAGGTGTGTTCGTAGGTCTCGGCCCGCAGCAGCAACCCGGCCTCGTCGAGCCAGGTGATGATGTGCGGGTCGGCGTCCTTGACGAACGTGCCCGTCCACGGGCCGTGGGTGAACCGCCCCTGGAGGTCGACCGGGATGAAGGCGTCGAACCCCTCGCGCTTGACGATTCGGTGGTCCTCGATGCCGAACCCGGGGGAGAGGTGCACCAGGCCGGTGCCCTCCGAGGTGGTCACGTAGGTGTCGAGCAGCACGTAGCGCTGGTCGCGTTCGTACTCGGTGAACGTGAACGGGGCGGCGTAGTGCAGGCCAGCGAGCTGCTGGGCCGAGAGCTCGGCCACCACCTCGACGTCGCCGCCGAGGACGGCCTCCCGTCGCTCGGCAGCGACGACCAGCAGCTCGTCGCCGGTGTCGACCAGCTCGTACGCCACGTCCGGGCCGGCAGCTACGGCGGCGTTGTTCGACAACGTCCACGGGGTCGTGGTCCAGATCAGCAGCGCGACGTCACGGTCGGCCAGGGCGCCCTCGTCGGTGACACCCGGGATCGGCTCGGTCAGGGGGAAGCGGACCGTGATGCTCGGGTCCTCGACCTGTTGGTAGCCCTGGGCGACCTCCGCGTCGGACAGCCCGGTGCCGCAGCGGGCGCAGTACGGGGCCACCCGGAAGTCCTCGAAGATCAGGTCGCGTTCCCACAGCTTTTTGAGCGCCCACCACAGCGAGTCGACGTAGGCCGGGTCCATGGTCCAGTACGCGTCGTCGGTGTCGACCCAGAAGCCGATGCGCTCGGTCAACTGCTCCCAGTCGCTGACGTAGCGCTGCACCGACTCGCGGCACCTGGCGTTGAACGCCTCGATGCCGTAGGCCTCGATGTCGGCCTTCGAGTCGAGCCCGAGCTCCTTCTCCACCTCGAGCTCGACCGGGAGGCCGTGGCAGTCCCACCCGCCCTTGCGGCGGACCGAGTAGCCCTTCATCGTCCGGTAGCGCGGGAAGATGTCCTTGAAGACCCGCGACTCCACGTGGTGGGCGCCCGGCTTGCCGTTGGCGGTCGGGGGGCCCTCGTAGAAGGTCCAGACCGGGCCGTCCGCCCGTCGGTCGACCGACGCCTCGAACACGGCGTGCTCGTGCCAGTACGACAGGACGTCGCGTTCGAAGTCCGGCAGGTCGGGCCGGCCGGGGGCGACCGGCCAGGACGTCGAGGTGGTGGCGGGGTGCGGATCGGACATCAGCGGGAGCTTCCACGTGGGCCGTCGGTCGAGACGGCGGTGCGGCCGGGTCCCGAGGGACGATCCGCCGGCGCTGGCCGGTCGACCGCGGTCCCACCCTCGTTGGCCGCTGGCTGCTGCGGCCCGCTCTCGCTTCCGAACCGGGTCGCCCCGGCCGGCCCGCGTGTCGTGCGGGGCTCGTCCACGCCTACGCACCGCCGGAGGCGGCTTCGTCGTGGCCGCTGCTGAGGTGATGACGCTCAGGTCCCCACCGCCGGCTCCCACCATCCCGGCTCGCTCGTGGCGGGGCGCTCCGAAGCGCCGCGTCCTCGTCGTCGCGTTCACGCACGCCTGTCGTGCGCGAGCCGGGAGTGTACGACGCCCGCGCCGCCCCGGCGACCTCCTGGGCGTCAGGATGTGACCGGAAGGCCGTACACGTCTGCTACCTTCCGCGACCTTATGGCGAAGAAGACCGCATTCAAGAAGTCCGAGCTCAAGACCCGCCGGGAGGAGCTCGAGGTCGAACGTGCCTCGCTCCTCGGGCAGGTCGCCGATCTCGATGCCGAAGCCGACGTCAACAACTGGCGGGAGGGCGGGTTCGACGATGACCCTGCCGACGCCGGGTCGGCGAGCTTCGAGCGCGAGACCGCGCAGTCGTTGAGCAAGCACGCCAAGAACCTGCTCACGCAGATCGACGATGCGCTCCGCCGCATCGATGCCGGCACCTACGGGATCTGCGAACGCTGCAAGGAACACATCGAGAAGGAACGCCTCGAGGTGATCCCGTACGCGCGGCTGTGCATGGACTGCAAGCGGCGCGACGAGACCGGCCGCTGAACGGCGTGACCGGCGAGCCCACCGTCGCGACGTCCTCGGAGCCCCACGCGCATCCGTTGGCGGTGTCCGTCGGGACGATCGTGGCCGCGGCGTTCGTGGTGATCGATCAGGCGACCAAGGAACTCGCCGAGCGGTTCCTCGAGCGGGGTCGGTTCGTCCCCTTCCTCGGTGACTCCATCGGGTGGGAACTGGTCTACAACCCCGGTGGGGCGTTCGGCCTGCCAGCGCCGTCATGGCTCTTCCTGGTCGTCACGGTCGTGGTGGTCGTGCTCGTCGCACGGGTCCTGCCGCGCACGCGGTCGTTGCTGGCCGCCAGCGCGTACGGCCTCCTGCTGTCGGGGGCGGTCGGCAACGTCCTCGACCGGCTCTTCCGGCCGGGCGATCCGGACGGCGGGATCGGCGACGGGTGGGTGGTCGATTTCGTCGCGTGGGGAGGCTTCCCGCGGTTCAACGTCGCCGACAGCGCCATCACGGTCGGGTTCGCCCTCCTGGTGCTCGCCCTGCTGATCGAGGAACGCGCCGAGCGGCACCGCTCGGCCGCAGCGGCGGACGGGGAGCCGGTGCCCGGCGTGGACGAGTCCGGTGACCGCCCCGGCCCCAGCGACGAGGCGAGCGACCCACCGGGAACCGCGGGCGGCGACGACGGTGGCGCCCCTGACGATCCTGACGTACCCCCGACGACGTGACCCGCTTCGAGGCCACCGACGAGGAAGCCGGGCAGCGGCTCGACGTGGTCCTCGCGGCGCGGCTCGAGACGTCCCGCAGCCGTGCCGCCCACCGCATCGCGGCCGGCGAGGTCGCGGTCGACGGGGACGTCGTCGGCAAGCAGCACCGGCTGCGCTCCGGGCAGCGCATCGAGGTCACCGACGCGACCGCACCGGCGCCGGCGCCGGCACCACCCCTGCCGCCGATCCGCTACCGCGACGACGACCTGCTCGTGCTCTCCAAGCCAGCCGGGCTGGTCGTGCACCCCGGCGCCGGTCACCGGGGTGACACGCTGGTGGATGCGCTGCTCGCCGCCGGCATCCCGCTGGCGGCCGTCGGCGACGCGGACCGTCCCGGCATCGTGCATCGACTGGACCGTGACACCTCGGGACTGCTGCTGGTGGCCTCGACCGCGCGCGCACACGCCGGGCTCGTCGACGCGTTGCGCCAGCGCGCGGTCGAGCGGCGCTACCTCGCGCTCGTCAAGGGTGTCCCGGCGTCGCCCCGGGGGCGGATCGAGGCACCGATCGGTCGTCACCCGCGCGACCGCACCCGGTTCGCCGTCGTGGCGGACGGCAAGCCGGCGGTGACGCGCTACGAGACGGTCACGACCGTGGCGGTGCCTCGTGCCCGGTCGGAAGGGGCGGCGAGCGGCGACCCGGCGGACCCACCAGCGCGCGTCGACGAGCTGGCACTGCTGGCCTGTCGGTTGGAGACCGGCCGGACCCACCAGATCCGGGTGCACCTCCACGAACTCGGCCACGGCATCGTCGGCGATCCGGCCTACGGGCCCCGCGGACCGCTCGGGGTGACGCTCGCTCGCCCGTTCCTGCACGCGGCGTCGTTGCGGCTGGCGCATCCGATCACCGGCCAGCCGCTCGCGTTTACCGAGCCGCTCCCGGAGGACCTCGCGGCCGCGATGCGGACGCTCGGGCTCGACGACGACGTCGCGCGGTGGTTCACCGACGTCGGGCGCTGACCCCGCGCGTTCGGTGCGGTGGCGCCCACACGGGGAGGCCTGCGCGCTCGTGGTCGGTCGCGCTGCTAAGGTCCCGGGCGACGAACCACAGGCGTGTGGTTCTTCCCCGTCACACGCCGACGCCACCGCCGGCACCGTCCGTCATCGACGGCGTGCTGGAGCCGGCCACGGCCGTCACCGTAGGTGTGCCGGCCGCGGGCTTCGACCCGTGGTCGGCTGGGCCCGCGGCGCCGGTCGGCGGCGGGTTCGCCATCACCCAGCCCGTCCCGGCATCGCCGTCGGGACCCGCCATCACGACCGGGGAGCCGCACGTGGCCGACGACTTCGTCCACCTGCACGTCCACACCGAGTACTCGATGCTCGACGGGGCGTCGCGCATCGACGACCTGTTCGAGCACGTGGCGCAGGACGGCCAACCCGGGGTGGCGATCACCGACCACGGGGTGTTGTTCGGGCTGGTGGACTTCTTCCGTGCCGGGCAGAAGGCCGGGGTGAAGCCCATCCTCGGCTCGGAGCTCTACCAGGCGATCGGGTCACGCCACGATCAGCAGACCGGAGGTTCCGACGGTCGCCAGCGGTACTACCACCTCACGACCCTGGCCGCCGACGACACCGGTTACCGCAACCTCGTCTCGCTGTCCACGCGGGCCTTCCTGGAAGGTCACTGGTACAAGCCGCGGGTCGACAAGGAGCTCCTCGCCGAGCACAGCGAGGGGATCGTCGCGCTCTCGGGCTGCCTCGGCTCCGAGGTCAACCAGGCGCTGCTGAAGGGGGACGAGACCGAGGCCAAGCAGGTCCTGTCGGACTTCAAGGACATCTACACCGCCGAGCGCTTCTTCGTCGAACTGCAGGACCACGGCATCGACGAGCAGAAGCGCACCTGGCCGGTGTTGGAGAAGCTGGCCGGACAGCTGGGCCTGCGCACGGTGATCACCAACGACTCGCATTACACCAACGCGTCCGACGTGCAGGCACACGACGCGCTGCTGTGCATCCAGACCGGCTCGAAGATCTCCGACCCGGACCGGTTCAAGTTCCACGGCGATCAGTTCTACATCAAGACCTCGCGGGAGATGCGCGAGGAGTTCCACGCCTACGCCAGCGCGCTGGACGCGACCCTCGACATCGCCGAGATGTGCGAGGCCACGATCGACTTCGACCTCGACCTGCTGCCGGAGTTCCCCACGAGCGAGGGACGAACGGAGGCCGAGGAGCTGCGCCACATGGTGTGGCAGGGAGCCCGGGAACGCTACGGCGACCCCGTGCCGACCGCGATCGCTGAGCGGGCGGAGTACGAGCTGACGGTGATCGAGCAGATGGGCTTCCCCGCCTACTTCCTGATCGTCGCTGACCTGTGTCGCCACGCACGGTCGGTCGGGATCCGGGTCGGCCCGGGGCGCGGTTCGGCCGGGGGATCGGTCATCGCCTACTGCACCGACATCACCCGGGTGGATCCGATCAAGCACGGGTTGATCTTCGAGCGCTTCCTCAACCCGGCACGGCAGCAGATGCCCGACATCGACATCGACTTCGACGACCGCCGTCGCGGCGAGATGATCCGGTACGCGGCCGACCGGTACGGCGACGATCACGTGGCGCAGATCGTCACGTTCGGCACGATCAAGGCGAAGTCGGCGATCCGCGACGCGGCTCGCGTCCTGGACGAGCCCTTCAAGGTCGGCGACGACCTGGCGAAGATGATGCCGCCACCGGTGCAGGGCAAGGAACCGCCGCTGGCGGAGGCCTACGACAAGTCCTCCGAGCTGCGCGAGGCGCGCCAGGACCCCACTTACCAGGAGGTCCTGGAGACCGCGGAGAAGCTCGAAGGCCTGAAGCGCCAGCACGGCATCCACGCCGCTGCGGTCGTGATCGGCGCGAAGCCGCTGCACGAGACCGTCCCGTTGCTCAAGACCGACAACGGCGAGGTCGTCACCCAGTACGAGATGGGAGCAGCCGAGGACATCGGCCTGCTCAAGATGGACTTCCTGGGGCTGCGCAACCTGACGGTGATCTCGGACGCCGAACGTCACATCGCCGCCAACCGCGGCGTCGAGGTGGACCTCGACGCCGCCGAACTGCTCGGCGACATGGACGATCCCCAGGTCTACGAGATGCTGGGGACCGGCCACACCCTCGGGGTGTTCCAGCTGGACTCCACCGGCATGCAGGCGCTGGTGCGCAAGCTCAAGCCGACCCGGTTCGAGGACATCTCGGCCCTGCTGGCGTTGTACCGGCCCGGTCCGTTGGGCATGGACATGCACAACGCCTTCGCCGACCGCAAGAACGGGCTGCAGGCGGTCAGCTTCGACCACCCGGACCTGGAGCCGATCCTGGGCGAGACCTACGGGGTCATCGTCTACCAGGAACAGGTCATGAAGATCGCCACGGACCTGTCCGGCTTCTCGATGAGCGAAGCCGACGCGTTGCGGAAGGCGGTCGGCAAGAAGAAGCGCGACCTGATGGAGGCCCAGAAGGACCAGTTGATCGCCGGCGGCGTGGCCAACGGCTACGACCAGGCCTTCATGGAGCACCTGTGGGGGTTGATCGAGAAGTTCGCCGAGTACGGCTTCAACAAGTCGCACACCGTGGCCTACGGCGTGGTCGCCTACCAGACCGCCTGGTTGAAGGCCCACTACCCGGTCGAGTACATGGCCGCGTTGCTCACCAGCGTGAAGAACCACAAGGACAACAAGCCGCTCTACCTCAACGAGTGCCGGCGGATGGGCATCCCGGTGCTGCCGCCGGACGCCAACGAGTCCCGGGTCGACTTCACACCACGCGGCGACGAGGTGCTCTTCGGCCTCTCCGCGGTCCGCGGTGTCGGCGACAAACTGGTGGAACAGATCCTGGCTGCCCGGGACGAACACGGCCGATTCGAGGACTTCCGGGACTTCTGCGCCAAGGTCGACGGGTCGGTGCTGAACAAGCGCACGCTGGAGAACCTGATCCTGGCAGGGGCGTTCGCTCCGATGGGGCATCCCCGCAAGGGCCTGCTGGACACCTTCGAGCCGATCGTGGACGAAGCGCTGACGCGTAAACGTGCGGAAGCCGCGGGGCAGTTCTCCCTGTTCGACGGGCTCGCGCCTGACGCGGTCGACGACGTCCAGATGGACGACGATGCGCCGATCCCCGATGACGAGTACGACAAGGCAGCCCGGCTGAAGTTCGAACGGGAGATGCTCGGGCTCTACGTCTCCGACCATCCGCTGTTCGGGGCGGAAGCGGTGCTCAGCCAGCACACCGACGCGGACTGCGCGGGGCTGCGGGAGAAGACCGACGGTGCGTCGGTGTCGGTGGGTGGGGTGTTGACCGCGTTGACCAAGAAGTTCACGCGCAAGGGCGACACCTACCTCGTCGCCACGCTGGAGGACCTCACCGGGCAGGTCGAGGTGGTGTTCTGGCCGAACACCTACCGAGCGGCGCACGAGGTCCTGGTCGAGGACGCCGTGTTGGTCATCACCGGCCGGCTGGAGATCCGGGACGAGGCGATCAAGCTCACGGCCAACAAGGTCGCTGCCCCGGACCTCTCCGATGCGCTGGGGGCACCGGTGGTGGTCGACTTCGCTGCTGCCCAGTGCACCGCGGACGCGGTCCACCGCCTCAAAGACCTGCTCCGGGACCATCCGGGCGTGGTCCCGGTGCAGTTGCGCGTCGCCACCCCGGACGGCGGGCGTCGCACCTACCAACTCGGCGAAGGCTTCCGCGTCGAGCGACGTCCTGGCCTGTTCGGTGACCTCAAGTCGGCGTTCGGCCCGGACGCCCTCGATGAGGACACCGGTGACCGCAGCTTCGGTGAGGACCGTGACGAGCCCGCGTGGCGGCGCGCCGGCTGAGCTGACGTCCGGCCCGGAGGTTCCGCCTCCCGGGCCGCCGCTACCCTCGTCGTCCGCGATGCCGCCACGGTCGCTCCGATCGCGATCGTCGCGCGGTCGGTGGTCGCTGTTGCACCGTCGTCCCGCGCCGCACGCGGCACAACCTCCCTGCGATCCCCGTGAGGCCCGCGATGCCCCGTCTGTCGTTGCTGGATCTGCGTGGCGACCGATCCGACCCGCGCGAGCGCCTGCCCCGTCCGGGTACGGACCTCACCTCCGCACGCGCCGGGGTCGACGCGAGCCTGGCGGCGGTGCGTGAGCACGGTGACACCGCCCTGAGGGAGCTCACGGCGAGGTTCGACGCGCTCGAGCTCGGCCCGGACGACCCGCTGGTCGTCCCCGAGGACGTCCTCGACGACGCGGTGGATCGGATCGATGACCGGTTGACGTCCGCCTTCCGCCGGGCGATCGATGACCTGCACTGGTTCCACGAGCGGGCGATGCCCCAAGCGTGGGAGGACGAGCGTGACGGTGCCCGGATGGGCGTGTGGTTCAACCCGGTCCAACGGGCCGGGCTGTACGCGCCGGGTGGCAATGCACCTCTGCCGTCGTCGGTGCTCATGGGTGCGGTCCCAGCCAGGATCGCTGGGGTCGAGGAGTTGGTGCTGTGCACGCCTCCCACCGGGGTGGATCGACAGGGTCGGCGTGACGGCTGGCCGGACGCCGGCATCCTCGCAGCGGCGCGGCTGGTCGGCATCGACCAGGTCGTGCGGGTCGGAGGCGCACAGGCCGTCGCGGCCATGGCGTACGGCACCGAGAGCGTTCCACGTGTCGACAAGGTCGTCGGGCCCGGCAACCTCTACGTCTCGCTGGCGAAGCAGCAGTTGGTAGCCGAAGGACGCATCGGTAGCGATGGCTACGCCGGTCCGACCGAGGTCGCGATCGTGGCCGATGGCACCGCCGACGCGCGGATCGTCGCCTCGGATCTGATCGGACAGTGCGAGCACGACGAGATGGTCGTGGCCCTGCTGATCACCGCTGACGCCGACCTGGTCGAACGTGTCGAGCGTGCGCTCGAGGAGGAGCTGCCCGCCACCCGCCACCGCGAGCGCATCGAGACGGCGTTGGCCGGTCAGGGGACCGTTGCGCTCGTCGACGACATCGATCACGCCGTGCAGGTCGCCGAGGCGTTCGCTGCGGAGCACCTGGAGGTGCAGACGGCGGATGCACGCAAGGTCGCCGAGCGGATCCGCTACGCCGGGACGACGTTCATCGGGGCCTGGTCACCGGTGACCATCGGTGACTACGGGGCCGGGCCGAACCACACCCTGCCGACCTCGGGCACCGCTCGTTTCGCCGGCGGCCTCACGACGTCGTCGTTCCTGGTGCCGGTCAACCACCTGGAGTACGACCACGAAGCGTTGCGTCGGCTCGCGCCGCACATCGAGCCGTTCGCCGATGCCGAGGATCTTCCGGCCCATTGGCGGGCGATCGAGACCCGTTTCGATGACGGACCACCGTCCGGTGACGCCTCGTGAGCGCGGTCGAACAACCCCACGGTCGGTCGTCCGTGCCCGTTCGTGACGATCTGCTCGATGTCGCGCCGTACGGTGCGCCACAGGCGGACGTCGCGGTCCGGCTCAACACCAACGAGACCCCGGATCCGCCTCCCGAGGCGTTCCTGGCCACCGTCGCCGAGCGCATCCGGTCGCTGGAGCTCAACCGCTACCCGGACCGGCCCCACCGGGCCTTGCGCGCGGCGATCGCCGCACGGCACGAGGTGGACCGCGAATCGGTCTGGGCTGCCAACGGTTCCAACGAGGTCCTGCTGCAACTGCTCCAGGCGTACGGTGGCCCCGGCCGCACCGCGCTGTACGTCCGGCCCGGCTACTCGATGTACCCGGAGCTGTGCCGCACGACGCTCACCCGAGCCGTCGAGGTGGATCTCGACGACCGGTTCGAGCTGTCGCCGACGGTCGCTGCCGACGCGGTGGCCGAACACGACCCGGACCTGATCCTCATCCCGTCGCCGAACAACCCGGTCGGCACCCCCGTCAGCCATGACGCCATCCGGGCGTTGCACGACCGCTCGCGTGCGCTGGTGGTGGTCGACGAGGCGTACGTGGAGTTCGCACCGGAGGGAACGTCGGTGGTGCCCCTGCTCGGTGAGCTCCCGCGGCTGGTGGTGGTCCGCACCTTCTCCAAGGCGTTCCGCCTCGCTGGGCTGCGCCTGGGCTACCTGCTGGGGTCACCCTGGGTGGTCCAGGACGTCCAGAAGGTGCGGCTGCCGTACCACCTCGATCAGCTGACGCAGGTCGCCGGGCTGGTTGCCTTGGAGCAGGAACGCGACTTCCTGGCGCACCGGGAGCGCATCGCCAGCGAGCGCGAGCGGGTGCGCGCACAGCTCGAGCAGCACGGGCAGCTGGAGGTGGCGCCGTCCGCCGCCAACTTCCTGCTGGTGCGGGCTGCCGAGGACGGCCTGTTCGACCGGCTCCTCGAGCACGGCGTGCTGGTCCGTGACTTCTCGTCCAAGCCGCGCCTGGAGCGGTGCGTCCGCGTCACGATCGGGACCCCGGAGGAGAACGACGCCTTGCTCGCGGCGGTCGACACCGTGCTCCATCGTGGCGGCGCCTGAGGTCACGCACCGACCGTTGACCGCCCGCTGTCCTACACGGCCGCTGCTGCCGCAGTGACCGGACCCACCTGCGAGAGGAACCACCGATGGACCGCCGAACCGCGACCGTACGTCGACAGACGCGGGAGACCAACGTCGAGGTGACGGTCGACCTCGACGGCGCCGGGCGGGCGGAGGTCGCCACCGGTGTGCCGTTCTTCGATCACATGCTCGATCAGCTCGGTCGTCACGGGTGGCTCGACCTCACCGTCCGGACCGACGGTGATACGGAGATCGACGCTCACCACACCGTCGAGGACACCGGCATCGCGCTCGGCCAGGCCTTGGCGGAGGCGTGGGGCGACCGTCGTGGCGTCGAGCGGTTCGGCGACGCCACGGTGCCGATCGACGAGTCGCTGACGCGGGTCGCGCTGGACCTCTCGGGCCGTCCCTACCTGGTGTGGGACTGCCAGGTACCGATCGAGGTCATCGGGACCACCTTCGAGACCAGCCTCGTCCGCCACTTCTTCGAGGCGGTCGTCGCCAACGCACGGATCACCTTGCACGTCCACAACCTGTCCGGGGACAACACCCACCACGTGTTCGAGTCGGTGTTCAAGTCCGTGGCCGTGGCGTTGCGGCGTGCGGTCGCGGTCACCGGCGACGACGTCCCGTCGACCAAAGGCGTGCTGCAGTGAGCCGTTCACGGCTCACCGTCGCCGTCCTCGACTACGACGCGGGCAACGTGCGGTCGGCCAAGCGAGGCTTCGACGCGGCCGGCGCTGATGCCACCATCGTGCGTGATCCTGCGCAGGCTCGCCGGGCGGACGCCTACGTGATCCCCGGGGTCGGTCATTTCCGGTCGTGTCGAGCACAGCTCGAGCGGTCGGGCCTGACCGAGGTCGTGGAGGAGGCGATCGCCGGGGACCGCCCCGTGTTCGGGATCTGCGTCGGCATGCAACTGCTCTACGAGCGCAGCGACGAGGGGGACGAACCCGGCCTCGGGCTGCTCCCGGGGCATGTCGAGCGGTTCCCGGCCGGTGCGACCGTGCCACACATGGGCTGGGACGTCGTGCACGCCGCCGATGGGCACGGATCGGATCCGTTGCTGGCCGGGGTCGCCGGCGAACGCCTGTACTTCGTCCACTCCTACTTCGCGGTACCGACCGACGCGGCGCACGTGGTCGCTCGCACCGCCTACGGCGGGGTCGACTTCCCGTGCCTGGTCCGCGAGGGCAGCGTCGTCGGCACCCAGTTCCACCCGGAGAAGTCCGGGGAGATCGGCGCACGGCTCCTGCGTAACTGGGTCGCGTCGCTCGAGAGGTGAGGGGCCGGCCCGCCGGGCCGATCGGAGGGCGTCACACGCCATGCGTGACGGCGCGCCCCTCGGCGTCGAACACATGGACCGCGGCCGGGTCGTAGGCCAGCCGGAGCAGTGCACCCCGGGGCGGGGCAGGCCGGTCGACCGTCGCCACCACCGGGTCTCGGGGCTCGCCGAGCCGCACCTCGACCTGATCGCCGAGCACGGCGGTCTGAAGGACGATCTCCTCGATGGTGAACCGGTCGGCATCGGTGGCCCGACGCAGGTCGGTCGGCCGCACCCCGACGGTGCAGGGATGACCGGCCAGGTCGGCGAGCGAGGGGTCGTAGGTCGGCAGTCGGAACGGATCGGCCAGCAGGCGGGTGCCGCGGTGACCGCGCACGACCCGACCGGTCCGCAGGTTCATCGGTGGCGTACCGACGAACCCGGCCACGAAGGTCGTCGCCGGGGTGGCGAACAGCTCCGTGGGCGTGCCGAGCTGGACCAACCGTCCGCGGTCGAGGACGGCCGCACGGTCGGCGAGCGTCAGCGCGACCTGTTGATCGTTGGTGGCTACCAGCATGGTGATGCCGTAGCCCTCCTGGACCTCGACGAGTTCACGGAGCAGCGCACGGCGGCGGGGTGGGTCGGCCTTGGCCAGTGGCTCATCGAGCAACAGCAGGCGGCATCGTCGGATCAGCGACCGGGCGAGCGCGACCTCGTGGCGTTCGCCGGCGGCCAGCGTGTTCTGACGTCGGCCGAAGAGCCGGCGCAACGAGAACGCCCTGGCCTGTGCCTCGACGCGGCGGTCGACCTCGTCGTCCGGGTACGACCGGAACCGCAGGGGCAGGCTCAGGTTGGAACGGACGTCGAGGTGCGGTTGCAGGCGCGCCTCCTGGTCGACCATGGCGATGCCGCGGTCGCGGGGCGCGACGGTGGTGACGTCCTGCCCCTGGAGCCGGAGTCGGCCCGACGTGACGGCCTCCAGCCCGGCGATCGACCGGAGCAGCGCCGTCTTGCCGGACCCGGAGGGGCCGAGCACGACGAACCGCTCCCCGTCAGCGATCCGCAGGTGGAGGTCGTTGAGCAGGTCCACGCCATCGCGTGTGACCGTCAGCCCGACGATCTCCAAGCAGGCCACGCTGGCCGCCTCTCGTCCTGCGTCGGCGCGCACGTTGCCCGCTGGTCCAACAGCGTACGCTCGCCCCGGTCCCGCCGGCTGCACCATCCGACGCGACCACGCCGCATCCGTCCCGGCCCGGTCGAGGAGCCCGTCGTGTTCGAGTTGTACCCCGCCGTCGACATCCGCGAAGGTCGAGCCGTTCGGCTCACGCAGGGACGGGCGGATGCGCAGACGGTCTACGCGGACGACCCCGTCGACGCGGCCCAGCGGTTCGTCGACGCGGGCGCGTCCTGGCTCCACGTGGTCGACCTCGATGCCGCGTTCACCGGTGAGCCACGCAACCGCCACCTCATCGAGCGCATCGTGGCGGCGACCGGCTGCCGGGTCCAGGCATCCGGTGGCGTCCGCACGCTCGAGGACGTCGAAGCGTCCGTGGGGTACGGCGCTCAGCGCGTGGTCATCGGCACGATGGCGTTGACCGATCCGGACCTCGTCCAGCAGGCCCTCGACACGGTGGGGCCTCGTATCGCTGTCGGACTGGATGCCCGCGGTTCGGTGCTCCAGGCTCGTGGATGGACCGAGGAGGCCGGCGACCTGTTCGACGCCCTGGAACGGTTCACCGCGATGGGTGTGCCCCGGTTCGTCTACACCGACGTGGCCCGCGACGGGATGCTCGAAGGCCCGAACCTCGACATGCTTCGACGGGTCGCGGATGCGACCACGGCACAGGTCACCGCCTCCGGTGGCGTCAGTTCGCTCGATGACCTTCGGTCACTCGCCGACTGTCACGAACGGGTCGATGCGGCGATCGTCGGCAAGGCGTTGTACAGCGGCGCGGTCGACCTCGGTGACGCCCTGCTGGCGGTCGAGGAGGGAGCGGCGTGACGACCCCCAGCGTCCCGACGGTCGCCGAACCGGTCGATGGTCTGGCCGTCCGCGTGGTGCCGTGCCTGGACGTGACCGCCGGCCGCGTCGTCAAGGGCGTGAACTTCGTCGAACTCCGGGACGCCGGCGATCCGGTGGAGATGGCACGGACCTATGACCTCGAAGGTGCCGACGAACTGGTCTTCCTCGACATCACCGCGTCGAGCGACGGTCGCGACATCATGCTGGACGTGGTGGCGCGTACCGCCGAGGAGGTGTCGATCCCGTTCGCGGTCGGCGGGGGGATGCGCAGCGCGGCCGACGCTCGCCGCATGCTGCATGCCGGGGCGGACAAGATCGCGTTCAACACCGCCGGCGTCCAGCGGCCGGAGCTCTTCGCGGAGGTGGCGGACGCGGTCGGTGCTCAGTCGGTGGTCGCGGCCGTCGACGCCCGTCGACGCGACCCCTTGGACGCCAGCCGCGGGTGGGAGGTGTACATCCACGGTGGCCGCACACGCGTCGACCTCGACGCGGTCGAGTGGTGCGCACGTGTCGGCGAACTCGGTGCTGGCGAGATCCTGTTGACCTCGATGGACCGTGACGGCACGAAGGAGGGGTTCGACCTGGATCTGCTCCGGGCGGTCACCGCCGCGGTCGACGTCCCGGTGATCGCCTCCGGCGGCGCGGGGACCGCTGACCACCTCGCCGATGCGGCGCTCGAGGGGGAGGTGTCGGCGGTGCTCGCCGCCTCGATCTTCCACTTCGGCGAGCTCCGGATCGCCCAGGTCAAGCAGGAGATGGCGGCGCGAGGTGTGCCCGTCCGTCTGCTCGGTGAGGCGACGAGGGTGTAGGTGGTCGCGCCAGCAGGTGGCCAGCTACGCGGGTGGAGCCGTCAGGATGGCGGCCAGGCCGGCCACATCCGGCTGCGAGCGGCTCGGTACCTGGTCCAACCCGCACTCCGGGCATCGCGTCATCGCGACGTCCACGTGGATGGTGAGCACCGGCAACCCTTCACCGTCGATGCTCACCGTCCGCGTGGTGCGGCGCACCGGCATCGACAACCGAACACCGCAGCTGTCGCAGGCATCACCGCGCAGCCGCCGTGCGCGAGCGTGCGGCAGGGACGTGGTGAGCCGGTCGGCCACGAGCGACGCGAGTCCGGCCGGGCTGCGTCCGTGCTGCTCGGGGCAGACGACGACCGGCCGACGTTCGAGCACCGCGGCGACCGTGCCGAGGGTCACCTCGACGGCGGCGCTGAGGCCGAGGTGGCCCGTGGCGCCGCAGTCGGGGCAGGTTGCCGACGGCACGATGGCTGCCAGCGGGAGCCGACTCAGTCGAGGAACCGATCGAAGAGGTCCTCCTCGAGCTCTTGTTGGCAGTACTCCTCGTCGCCGCCCGTTTCCTCGAGGCACTGCTGGTAGCGCTCGATCGGGTCGCCGACGATCGACTGGCCGAGCACGAGCAGACCGACGGTGATCGCGATCGACAGCACGATGGCGATGATCCCGGTGATCACGCCACCCAGGGCGGCGCCGGCGCCACCGGCCTCACCGCGCTTGGCCTTGCGCCGGCCGATGAACCCCAGGATCAGGGCGACCAGGCCGCCGAGCCCACCGAGGAGCCCGATGAACGGGATGAAGGCCAGCAGCAGCGACAGGATCCCGATGATCAGCGCCGCGATCGCCAGCCCGGAGCCGGGCGTGCTCCCGCCCGCGGGCGGTTGACCGCCGGCGCCGGGCGTGGCGTGCTGGTTCCACGCCGGTGGTTGTCCCCCGGCCGGGGGTTGTCCGCCGGCGGGGGCGTGTCCGCCCGCCGGCGGCTGACCGCCACCCGGGTCTCCGGCGTAGCCACCTTGGCCTCCGGCGTAGCCGCCCTGATCACCCTGCTGGCCCTCCGGGGCCGTCCACGCGGCGCTGGTGGTCGTCGCGATCGTCTGCGGCGCCTGGCCGGCGCCGGCACCGCTGCCAGGATCGGCGGCCGGTGTCCCCGCCTGGTCCGCGGTCCCCGCACCGGCAGCACCCGGGTCGGCCCCGGTCCCACCCGTGGCGGGCGCGCCACCACCAGCCGTGTCAGCACCCCCGGAAGCGGTGTCACCACCGTTGCCGGTGCCGCCGTCGACGGGATCGGTCGATGCTTGTCCCTGGTCGGCGACGTGGTCGGTCCACTGCTCACCGTCCCAGTAGCGGTATTCGTGACGTCCGGTGGGGTCCGGGTGCCAGGCCGCGGGGATACTCATCAGGTCGGTCCTTCCAGCACTTGCGACGGTGAGCTGCCTAGGTCGTCCATGTCTCCGGGGAGTCCACGCCGGCGACGTGGCGGCGATCCGCCGGTGCCGCCGGACCGCCGGCGTCAGGAACGCGGGGCCCGACCGCGTGCACGGCCGGTCGTCGCCCCACCCAGCCAACGCGGGTGGTTCGATGCTATCGCCAGACCTGGGCCGCTTGACGGACCTCGGCCCCTCCGTGCGTCTCGGCCGCCTCGGCGCGCGCGGACGCCCGTGCGGCCCGGTCGGAGCGGTCAGGTCGTCACCAGTACCGTTGCCCCGGCTGCGGCGTCCGCGAGCCCGGCGCCAGAGCCGAACCCCTGGGGCGTCGACGACCACGGTTCGCCCCGACCGCTGGAGGCGGCGATGCTCACCGATGGACAACGCGCGCAGCTGACCTTCGACGCGGCCGGTCTGATCCCGGCCGTGGTGCAACAGCACGACACGGGCGAGGTCCTGATGGTCGCCTGGATGGACCAGGCGGCGATCGGGCGCACCTTGGAGCTCGGCGAAGCGGTGTACTACAGCCGATCCCGCGGCGAGCTGTGGCACAAGGGGGCTACGTCCGGCAACACCCAGCGGGTGGTCGACCTTCGGGTCGACTGCGACGGTGACACGCTGCTGCTCCTGGTGGACCAGGGGGGCGACGGGGTGGCCTGTCACACCGGCGAGCGGTCATGCTTCTATCGTCGGCTCGACGGGGCGCCCGCCGGCGAGGCCCGTGCCGCACCACCGCTGGCCGACGACGCGACGCGAGGAGCTTGACCCGTGCCGGATCCCACCCGCGAGGAGTTCATCCGCCAGGCGACCGAGCACGGGGTCGTCCCGGTGTGGCGCGAGGTCCTGGCCGATCTCGAGACGCCGCTGGCCGTCCACGCCAAGCTCACCGGTGACGGGCCCAGCTTCCTGCTGGAGTCGGCGGAGCACGGGGAACGCTGGGGCCGGTACTCCTTCGTCGGCTTCGACCCGTTCCTGGTCCTGGAAGGGCGGGACGGCGAGGTGGTCTGGCACGGCACGCCGCCCGCTGCCGCCGCATCGGCGGACGGTCCGCTGGACGCGTTGGCGGTGGCGACGGACGCGCTGCGCGCTCCCGCCCTCGCCGACCTGCCCATGCACGGCGGCGCGGTCGGCGCGATCGGGTTCGACGCGGTCCGCGAGGTGGAGTCGCTGCCGGCGACCGGGCACGACGACCTGGGGCTGCCGGACGTCCACATGATGTTCCCCCGCCACGTCGTCGCGCTCGACCATCTGCGGCAGGTGCTCACGGTCGTGACCAACGTGGTCGTCGACGACACCGATGAGGCAGCGGAGCTCGGCCGGCGCTACGACACCGCCGTGGAGGCGACCGATGCCGTGGTCGCCCGGTTGGCGTCCGCGCCGCCGACGACCCCGCCGGTCGCCCCGCCGTCGTCCGAGTTGGGGCCGGCGGAGGCGACCTCCAACCTCGACGCCGGCGAGTACGAGCGGATGGTCGAGCAGGTCAAGGAGTACGTGCGGGCCGGCGACACGTTCCAGACGGTGCTCAGCCAGCGGTTCGCGGTCGAGACGTCGGTCAGCGCGATCGATCTGTACCGGGTGCTGCGCGTGATCAACCCCTCGCCGTACCTCTACCTGCTCGACCTCGGCGAGGCGCAGGTCGTCGGTTCGTCCCCCGAGGCGCTGGTCAAGGTGCAGGGGCGCCACGTGGAGACCTGGCCCATCGCGGGGACGCGTCCCCGTGGCGACACGCCGGAGGCCGACCGGGCCTACGAGCGTGAACTGCTCGACGACGCCAAGGAACGGGCGGAGCACGTGATGCTCGTCGACCTGTCGCGCAACGACGTCGGGCGGGTCTGTGAGACCGGCAGCGTGGAGGTGGTCCGGATGCTCGAGATCGAGCGCTACAGCCACGTCATGCACCTGGTCAGCGAGGTCACGGGCACGCTGCGTGAGGATCTCGGCCCGGTCGACGTCCTCAAAGCGACCTTCCCGGCGGGCACGGTGTCGGGCGCTCCGAAGGTGCGGGCGATGGAGATCATCGACGAACTCGAGCCCACCCGCCGCGGGCTGTACGCGGGCGCGGTCGGCTACGTGGACTTCAACGGCAACCTCGACACCTGCATCACGATCCGGACGGTGCTGCTGAAGGACGGGACCGCCTACGTGCAGGCGGGTGCCGGGATCGTCGCCGACTCCCGTCCGGTCGCGGAGGAGCAGGAAACCCGCAACAAGGCCGGGGCGCTCCTCGCCGCGATCCGTGCTGCGGAGGCGTTGCGGTGACGGTCCGTGCCGCAACCGACGTACCATCGTCGCCCGTCATCCCCGAGCGATCGACCGACCTCTGAGCACCTACCTCGACGACCTGCTCGCTGGCGCGGCCCGGCGGGTCCGCACCGCCAGCGAGCGCGAGTCGCTGTCGGCGCTCAAGGCGCGTGCCCGCGAGGTCCCGCCGGGACCGTCGCTCCACGAGGCCCTGTCGACCGACGGGGTGGCGGTGATCGCCGAGGTCAAGCGGGCGTCGCCGTCCAAAGGTGACCTGGCCGTGGCTCTCGACGCCCGCCAGCAGGCGCGCGCGTACGCCGACGGCGGAGCGGCTGCGGTGTCGGTCCTGACCGAGCCCGACCAGTTCAAGGGCTCGCTCGGGGACCTCGCGGACGTCGCGTCCCTCGGGATCCCGGCCCTGCGCAAGGACTTCGTCGTCGACCGCTACCAGATCTGGGAGGCGCGGGCCGCCGGTGCTGCCGCCGTCCTGCTGATCGTGGCCGCGCTGGACGAACCGACCCTGGCGGCGCTCCACGACGAAGCGACGGCCGCCGGGCTGGACGCCCTGGTGGAGGTCCACGACGAGGCCGAGGCGGCTGCGGCCCGCCGGATCGATGCCCGGCTGGTCGGGGTCAACGCCCGCGACCTGCGCACCTTCGCGGTCGACCAACAGGCGTTCGCGCGGTTGCGCGCGGCGCTGCCCGACGGCGCGGTCGCGGTCGCGGAGTCGGGGATCGGCCAACCGGTCGACGTCG
>SKJX01000043.1 GCA_007121785.1 Nitriliruptoraceae bacterium | reverse complement strand
GCCCACCGCAACCCGGCGGCGGTCAGCGAGTGGGCCAGCGGCGCGAAGGAAGCCGGGCTGCAGGTGCTGATCGCCGGTGCCGGCCGGGCCGCGCACCTGCCGGGCGTGGTGGCGGCCCACACCCCGCTGCCGGTGATCGGGGTGCCGTGCTTGTCCGATCACCTCGGCGGTGCGGACGCGCTGTACTCGATCGTGCAGATGCCGCCGGGGGTGCCGGTGGCGACGGTCGGGTTGGACAACGCGAAGAACGCGGCCATCCTCGCTGCGCAGATCCTGTCGCTGAGCGACGAGGGACTGGCGTCGCGGCTGGACGCGTTCCGGGAGGAGCAGACGACCAAGGGGATGGAGCACCGCGACATCCTCCAGGTCGGCGAGGCCTCGCCGCCCGGGTTCGGCTTCCAGGGCTGAGCGGCCCGGTCGCGGGCGCACGGGGTTGGGTGGAGTCGTCGTCGCGTGACGGTGTGAACGCCACCCAACCGGTGCGGGGCGGGCCGGCTCAGCCCTGCTGGATCGGGAGCCCCGCGTCGACCCAGCCGATGATGCCGTCGGAGACGTCGACGACGTCCTGGAAGCCGAGCTGCTCGAACAGCGCCCGCGCCTTGCCGCTGCGGTTGCCGGAGCGGCAGTACATGACGTAGCGCGCCTCGCGGTCGAGCTCGCCGACCTGATCGGCGAAGTCCGGCTCGTGCATGTCGATGTGGAGCTGCTCGTCGCGCAGCCGGGCCTGGGCGACCTCCGGTGGGGTCCGGATATCGAGCACCACCACCTCCGGGTCGTCCAGCAACGGGGCGGCGTCCTTCGCCGGCAGACCGCGGACGCCGGGTGCCTCGCCGGGGCCGTCCGTGGGCTCGGATGCGGCGAGCGCGACCAGCCCGAGGCCGGCGGTCAACAACAGAGGGATGGTCGGGCTCACGTCTCGTTCTCCAGTTCGTCGGCGGTCAGCGTGGTGCTCCCAGCGTGCAGCACCGCGGCGCCGGCGTCCGGCAGCCCGACCCAACGGGCACGCCCGCTGGCGGTCACCTCACGTTTGAAGACCGGTGCACGGTCCTTGACCGCCTCGAGTGCGGCTCGGCACGCGTCGAACGCCTCGACCCGGTGCGCGGCGGAGCACACGATCAGGATCGTGTGGTCGCCGACGCCCAGCTCCCCGACCGCGTGCAACAGCGCGATGCCGTCAAGCGCGGGGTGGTCGCGCTGCAGCTCGTCCGCGACCTCGGCCAGGACCTTCTCCGCCATCTCCGGGTACGCGGAGTACTCGAGCGTCACGACGGGGTCGTCCAGGTCCGGTGCGTGGTCGCGCACCGTGCCGAGGAACGACACGGTGCCGCCGGTCGACCCTCGGGTGATCTGCGCGGTGACCGCCTCGAGGTCGAACGGGGGATGCGTCAGCCCCGTCACCACGGCCGGCGAGGTGGCCGCCTCGTCCGCGCCGCCCGCGACCGGCGGCAGGAGCGCCACCTCGGCGTCCGGGGTGAGCAAACGGTCGTCGCGTGCCACCTCGAGGTCCACGGCGATGCTGATGCGAGGCAGGAGCTCGGCGAGGGTCGGGTGCTGGTCCCCCAGGGCGCTGCGCAGGTGGCCGACCGTCGCGTCGTCGGCGAGGTCGACGGTCAGCGGCGAGCCGCCGGCACGGTCGGCCAGGCCTCCGAAGACCCGGACCTTCAGCTGCACGTGTTCCTGCCTGATCGCTGCGACCCCGAGGCTACCCCGAGCCGCGTCGCGACCGGCACCCCGGCGGTGCCACGACCCGGCGATGACGGTGAGCGCCAGGGAGGTTGCCGGTACGGTTCGCGTATGGAACCTCTCGGTACGACCCCGCCCGTCACCGATCGGCTCGCGCGGCCGCTCGAGGACCTGCGCATCTCGGTCACCGACCGGTGCAACCTGCGCTGCCGCTACTGCATGCCGCGGGAGCTGTTCGGTCCGGACCACGCGTTCCTCGAACGCGATGATCTGCTGAGCTTCGAGGAGCTCGAGCGGGTCGTGGCCGCGTTCGTCGACCTGGGGGTCAGCAAGCTGCGTGTCACCGGGGGCGAGCCGCTGCTCCGCCGCGACCTGCCCGAGCTGATCGCGAAGCTCGCCGCGCTGGACGGCGTGGAGGACATCGCGCTGACCACCAACGGCGTGCTGCTGCCCCGGATGGCCGACGAACTGGTCGACGCCGGCGTCGACCGGGTCACGATCAGCCTGGACGCGCTGGACGACGCCACGTTCCGGGCGATGGCCGACACCCCGTTGTCGGTCGCTGCGGTCATCGAAGGCGTCGAGGCCGCCAAGGCTGCCGGTCTGCGACCGGTCAAAGTCAACACGGTCGTCCAGTACGGCGTCAACGACCACCAGATCGAGGACCTCGCCGCGTGGGCTCGCGACACCGGGGTGACGATCCGCTTCATCGAGTTCATGGACGTCGGCACCACCAACGGCTGGCTGCGCGACCGCGTCGTCCCAGCCGACGAGGTGCTGGCGCGGATCGCCTCCCGCTGGCCCGTCGACCCCGTGGACGGCGAGGTGGCACACGGCGACGCGGACGGGGGCTTCGCGCCGCAGGCGGTGAACCGCGACGGGCAGCGCGTGCAGGTGGCCGAGCGCTACCGCTACCGCGACGGCGCGGGCGAGGTCGGCGTCATCGCCAGCGTCACCCGGCCCTTCTGCCGGACGTGCGTGCGGGCCCGGATCTCCGCGATCGGGGAGCTCTACACCTGCCTGTTCGCGGCCGAAGGCCACGATCTGCGGTCGCTGGTGCGGGCGGGCGGCACCCAGGAGCAGCTGTCGGCAGCGATCGCTGACGTGTGGCGCGGGCGCAGCGACCGGGCGTCGGAGCTGCGGTCCGAGGGCGGCCTGACCGGCCCGCGGGTGGAGATGTCCTACATCGGCGGGTGAGTCGGGTTTCGGCCCTCTGACCTGCGACGATGCGTTCGGGTCACTCCTGATGCGTTCAATCGGTGGTCGCAACACCGTGGTTCTGCAGCGAGCATAGATGCTCGTTGAAGGCTTCGGCTGGGGCCTTCCATCCGAGGGTCTTGCGCGGCCGGTTGTTGAGGGTGGCGGTGGCGTCCACTCACATCCGTCGACCTAGTCCTGACAGTGCGGCGCCTCGACGAGGGATCGTGGTTGTCGCAGGGTGCGGGATGGGTAAGCGTCGTGTTGTCGGATCTACCAGTAGAAGCGGCGTGGTCCGACCGTCCGACCGAGCGCGCCGACGATCAGCAGGATCGCACCCACGACGATGAGGATCCAACCGATCGTTGAGAGGATGCCCGTCTCGAGCACGAGCATGTCGAGCAAGAGCAGGATGATCCCGAGGACGAGCACGACAGCTCCCTTGTTAGAAGGGCTTGGCGAGGACTGAGACCTCAACACCTAGCACACATGTCTGCTACTGACTACGCCCAACCGACGAAACCCTCGACCGGAGCCGAGGATGTCGCGCGACGTGACGCAGCCCGCAGCGACTCACGGAGGTGCCCACGCCGTGTGACGCATCTCGTTTGTCGGCGGGTCGACCGCACACCTATGCCGTTCGAACGCGTGAGCATCAGGAGGTCGCTGTGACGGAGCCCCGACCGGGCACGTCGGGATTCCGGCACGACTGGTGAGGCTTCCCGTGCGCCGCAGGTATCACGGAGTAGCCCTCGGGTGCCCACCGCGATCACCTCTGAGTCGTCGGACGGAACGATCCGGGTGGTCCGCGAGCAGTCCGCACACAGCCCGCCGGAGGTCGAGAATCGACCAGCAACGGTGACGAGTCTTGACCAGCTGGATCCGCACAAACGTGCAGGTCAGAAGCGGTTTCGAGCCATCTCGCGAAACGATGGGTAGGACCCCTGGAGGGATGACCCACATCGGCGGGTGAGCGCCGCAACGCGCGCCTGCGCAGGGCCGCGGAACCCGGCGATGGCCCGGATCCCCTGAGCCGATCAGTCCGCCGGATGCCCGACCGGGAGCAGGTAGAGCGGCGCGTGGTCCTCGGGCAGGTCGAGCACCGCTGCCACCTCGTCGTCGTCGAACGCACCGATCGGGACCGACGCCAGGCCGCGGGCAACCGCTTGGAGCAGCACGTTCTGCGCCGCATGGCCCGCTTCCAACGTCACGTACCGGTCCGCCCGGTCGCCGTATCGTGCTGCGGTGCGTGCACCGACCGCGGTGATGACCACCACCAGCGGCGCGGCAGCGACCTCGGGCTGTCCGAGCGCCGCGGTGGCCAGTTCGTCCCGCCGATCGGCGTCGAGGTGTCCTTCGAGCGCATGTGCCCCGGGCAGGTAGCGGGCCACGCCGTCCGCGGTTACGGCGTACACCTCGAGCGGATAGGTGGCACCAGCAGAGGGCGCGGCGCGCTTGCCGTCGGAGCCGGTGACACCCTGCGCTGCCCACAGCAACTGTCCGACGTCCTCATCGGAGAGCGGCTGGTCTGCGTAGTCACGCTGCGACCGCCGGGCGGCGATCGCCTCCTCGAGCGAGTCGGGATCGGGCTCGCCCAACTCCGGCAGGGGGCGCAGGTCGCCGGGCCTCTCCGGTCCGTCCATGGTCACCTCGGGTTGGGCGCAGGCCGACATGGCGACGAGCCCGACGACGAGCACGCTCACCGGGCCCGTCCAACCAGGCACCGCGAGCTCCTCTGCAACGGGTCGCCACCGTCGATACTGGCCTGCGGCGGTGGTAGCCACCAGGCCCGGAGGGACCCGACCGGTGGGGCGTTGGTCCTTCACCGCGACGTCGGGTACACGACCCAGGTTCGCGGCTGTGGTCAGTCGGCCGCGCCGCGGATCCCCACCAGGGGCATCAGCGTGGGCTCAAGCGCCTCGAGCGAGTTGAACCCCGCGGTCGGGTAGCCGGCGCATCGCTGCGCCCCGGCCCCGGATCCCGCAGCCTGGCTGGTGTTGTCGGGCCGTTCTCCGACCGCACGAACGGGCGTGTCTCGGACGCTCCAGCAGTCCGCACACAGCGGCGGGCGGTTGAGAACCGAACACCAAGGGCGAGGAGACCAGCTACGCAAAGCCAGGTGAGGCGAAGCCATGCGAACCGCACGCGAACAGCGCATCGCCTACCGCCGACGACACCCATCAGTCAGGAGCTGACCGCGGTGGGGAGATGCTTCGGCCCAGCGTCCAGAAGACTCAGGCGCTCCTCAACCGAAACTGCCCGCAAGGGCATTCGGTCTCCCGGTAACCATGTCCGTCGCCTCTTGCGACTGGATCGTGGCGGACGGATTCTCGTCAGGCAGACGGGTCCTTCAGCCCTTGCTCAGTCGGGCGCGTTGTGTGACCGGGAGGGGTTCCGGCGATGACGACTCAAGAGATCGAGGGGTCGCTCCCCGCCGACGAAGTAGCGAGTTTGACGACGAAACTGCGCGCGGGGCCCCTGAAGGCCCGGCTCGATGCGCTTGAGGCGCTCGCGACGATCGGCGGACCGCAGGCTGCGGAGGTCATCGCTGACACGGCGCTGTGCGAGGGTGACCTTCAGCTGCGGGCCCGCGCGGCGCAGGCCTTGTCCGATCTGCGCGACCCGCGTGCCACGGCCGCGCTGCTCGCCGTCCTGGAAGCCGGCTGGGACATCGCCTGGATGTCCGCAACGGGAGAACCGATCAGGCAGGTGACAGCCCGGCTCGCCGAGGTGCACGACGAGGCGGTGGCCGACCGTCTGCTGGAGCTGATGCGTGTTCGTCGCGGGCAGCGTGGTCCCTGGGCCGAGGTCTGCAAGGTGCTCGGTGCCAACCGTGACCCTCGGGCGGTCTCGGAACTCCTGTGGGTTGTGGGCGGCACCGGTCCCCTGTCAGCGACCGACAAGGTGGCAGCGATCGAAGCGATCCAGGCCATCGGGCACGTCGATGCTGAGGTGGCCGCTGAGCTGGGATTCGCGAGCGGGAAGAATGTGCTGCCGCGGCTGGACCCGGGAGCCTTCCCCGACAGCATCGAAGTCCAGGCGACGAACGCGCTCCTGGACTTCATCGCTCGCGCGGAAGATCCGCAGGACATCGAGGTGCTCGAGGAAGTGCTCTCGTCCGCTGGCAACCCGTATGTGCGCGGCGAGGCGGCCGCGGCACTGGCGCGGTTCCCCGACCATCCGCGCGTCGTCACCGTACTCGAGCAGGCGGCCCGCACGGAGCGCGACCTCAACGCCCTGCACGGGATCGCGCGTGGGCTTGAGGAGATCGGCAGCGAAGCTGCCGCAGAGGTGGCGCACGGGTGGGAGAAGCGAGAGGTTAGGAATCGGGTCGGATTCGGGGTGCTCACGGTCATCGCGGGCCTGCTGGGGCTCGCCGCCGCGTTGACGGGCGGATACTTCTTCATGCTTGGGGGTTCCGAAGGCCTGAAGGTTGCTCTGATCATCTGGGTCGTGGCGGCGGGTCCGCTGCTCGGGGGGGCCGCGAAGAACGTCGTTTGGGTTCAACAAGCCCGCACTGACCCGCATTTCGAGCGCGACGATGGCTACTGCGCGGCCTGTCACCAGTCATGGCCCTGCGCTTCGGAGCGAGTCTGACGTCCGTGCACAGTGCCATCCTGGATGTGCACATCGTGATGGTCTTCTGCTCAGTCGTGCCCTACGGACTGCCATGATGCGAGGGCCACCGTGATGGGTGGTGGAGCCACCGGTACCGGTGCCGAACCTGGCGACGTGACCTCATGGCGCCTCTATGGAGCAGCGGCCGTGACCTGGGTGGCGAGGAGGCGGTTGGTGTCGTCGGTGAGCCGTCGGTAGATGACCTTGGCGGCCTGCCGTTTGAGGCCGCGCATGGCTTCCTCGTTGGTCTTGCCCTCGGCGATCTTGCGCAGGTAGTCGTCCTGTCCGGGGCTGGGGTTGCAGCGTTGGACGTGGGCGGCGAGATGCACGGCGTTGTTGAGCTGGCGGTCGCCGGAGCGCGACAGCCGATGGCGCACGGCATCGCCGGAGGACACCGCGATCGGTCCGGTGCCGGTTGTCGGCCAGGTCCTTGTCGATGCGGCGGATCTGGATGATCTGATCCGCCGGGGGTCGGGTTGTCGGGTCTAGCGGTTGGTGGTGGTGCGGAGCCGGCAGGAGGCGGTTCCGGTGGTGAGGATGTGGGCGCTGAAGGTGGGCCGGTCGTCGAGGTGGAGGTAGCCGGGCGATCCGTGCGAGCCCGTCGTCGTCCTCGCTCACAGCGAGTCGGTGCAGGTCGTCAACGTTCGCCTCGGCGTCGCTGCCGCCGATCTCGGCCAGGTAGGCGACCGGGCTTGACGTACGCAGCTCAGAACACTGGCCGAAGCTGGCCGAGGTGAGCTGACCGCAACTGCGGTCGATAGCAGGAACCGTGCCGAGGTGGTCGGTTCTCGTCTGGTCAGTGTTCGTACTCCCCATCGGTTGTCGTCCTATGGTCGTGGTGGCTGTCGACACGACGACCGGAACGATCCGTGTGCCGTCCGCACACAGTCCGCAAGCGATCGAGCAACACCCACCGCAGGACGGGTCGCGCGGACGGCGCGGGACGGGCATAGTGCCATGGACCGACGTGGGAGCATCGGACATGGGCAACCAGCGGAGCATCCAGACCGTCCAGGAGTGGCTCTACGTGGTGATCGTCGCCGCGCTCGCGCTCTACCTGGTGATCGGGGTCATCGCGTGGACGTGGATG
>SKJX01000021.1 GCA_007121785.1 Nitriliruptoraceae bacterium | reverse complement strand
CAGGCGTACTCGTACGTCGGCATCCATCCGCTCCTCGACGGGCGGACCCCATCGCGGCCGTCGAACCCGGCCGGGCAGCGATCCGCGAACCACCTTGACGCGACCCCGTCCGCCCGGAGGCTCGCTCACAGGCTGCCACCGACCCTGGCATCATGCCGGGACGACTAGCACTCGAGGTCATCGAGTGCGAATAGTGCCGTGGCGCGCGGGCGAGCGCAACCTCTGGACGTTCCGGCGCTCACCGTCGTCGCTCGCCGCCACCTCCGGCGGACCGGTCCCCGGCAGCCGCGGGACCGCGCCGGTGTCGTCACCTCGGCGGGCCTGCTTCCCTGGTGGAACGATCGGCACGGGAGCGGACCGCTGTCCTCACGCACCTGCCAGGGGTGCGGGGCTCGCCCGGGGCGAGCCCCGGCTCGCTGGTGCAACCGCTGCGGCGCGGTGCTGTCGCCGGGGGCGTCGGACACGACGCCGGGTCGAGCGGCCACCGCAGGTCCCTCCCGGACCAGGTTGGTGGTCCTCGCGCTGGGGGCCGTGGCCGTCGCGGGGCTCGTCGTGGGCTGGCCCGCGACGACGCCTGGCCTGGACGAACCGGTGGACCTGGCAGAACCGGACGATGAGGTGACGCTGCCGGACACCGGCGAGTCCGGCGACGCGTCCCCCGGCGAGGACGGCCCGACCGGTGCGTCGGACGCCGACACCGTCACGGACCTCGGCTGCCAGCCGCGCGGGTGCGAACGATGGCGCATCGACGAGGCCGGGCTCGGACGCCGTCACGTCGATGGGGACGCGCTCGTCTACGTCGATGCCGAGGTGTTCACGATCCTCGACCTGGACTCGGCCGCGCTGCGGTTCACCGGGCAGCTGCCCCTCCCGGACGGGATCGAGCGGTCGGACCCGCCGCAGGCGGTGCAGCGGATCGGTGGGCTGCTGGTGCTGGCCTACGGTGATCGGCTCGTGGCCGTGGAACTGCTGTCCAACCGTCGAGCGTGGTCGGTGGACCTCGACGGCTCGGACGTCCGGGAGTTGCGTCGTCACGAGGATGGCCTCATCGCTATCGGGACGGCGGAAGGCTCGCCTGTCCATGACACGGACGTCGGCGGGAGCGACGACGTCGGCGACCCGCCGACCCACGTCACGACCACCCTGGCATCGATCTCGTCCGACGGCGCCGTGCGTTGGCAGCACGAGACCGGGAGGGTGCCGATCCTGGCGCCGGAGGCGATCGGTGCCGACGGGTCGCGACGGTGGAACCCGCTGATCACCGTGGACGGCGACGAGTTGACCAGGATCTCGCTGTCGGACGGGCAGCCGAGGTGGCAACGGGCGCTGACGCCGGACGAGCGCGTCGTCGGTGGGGCACCGCTGACGGTGGTCGACGATGCGGCGGGCCACGCCGAGGTGCTCGACGTGGACAGCGGTGCGTCGCGGCTGCGGCTGCACCACGACGGGGTCAGGGCGGTGGAGGAGCTCGGGCCGTGGTTGCAGGTCACCACCGATGAGGCGATCCACGTCCACGAGCGGGCATCGGGCCGCGAGCTGTTCCGCCGCGACCTCTCCGACGGCATCGACCCGGGCCGGCCGGCCACCGCCGAGGCCGTCGACGAAGGAGACGCCGGTCGGGTCGCCGTCGCGTGGCACCGCCACTCCCGTGGGGCAGGTCCGCGGATCGAGATCCTCGATCGGGACGCGACGTCGCTCGGCACCGTCGACATCGACCTGCCGGCGGCCGCCGATCGCATCCGGCCAGGGCTGATCCGGCTCGAGGCGCTCGACGCCGGCCGCCTGCAGGTCGTGATCGAGGGTGGGCGCACGGTCGCGGAGGTCGATGTGCAGCGGGTCGAGGTCGTGCGTTCCACCAGCCGGACGGTCCCGTCGGATGCCGATGTGATGATCTTCGATGGGGTGTCGGTCATCGAGGACGGCGACGGGTTGCTGATCCTGGGCGCTGCCGGGGAGATCCACGTGCAGGGACGATCGCCGACGCTCGAGCACCCCGAACCGTTGCTCGTGAGCGACGGCACGCAGCTGCTCCGGATCGATGGGGCGGCCCTGGGCGGACGGTGAGCGGGCCCGGTGGCCTCCGCCGTCCACCTGTCCGGGGTCAGCCAGCACGCGCTTGCGACCGGTGGACCCGCTGTTCGGTGACGACCAGGTCGACGGGAGCGTCGTGCGCCTCCCGCGGCACCGCCGGCACGACCTGGCAGCTGAACGCCACCCCGATCCGCGCACAGGACGCCGGCAGCCGCGCCAGGAGCCGGTCGTAGTGGCCCCCGCCGTGCCCCAGGCGGCCGCCGTGGGGGTCGAAGGCGACGCCGGGGACCAGCGCGACGTCCACCACCTCGACGTCGATCGACGGTCCGACGGGTTCACGGATGCCGCGGTAGCCGAGCTCCAGCGTGCGCAGGTCCGATGCGGCGACCAGTTCGAGCTCCGCTCCGCGCACGCGGGGGAACAGCGTCCGGGCCCCACGTGCCGCCAGTGGCCCCACCGCGCTGGCGACGTCCAGTTCGTCCCGGGTCGCGGCGAACAGCAGCACCGTGCTCGCCCCGGACAGCTCCGGCAGCCGCAACAGCCGCGTGACCGCCTGCGCGGACGCCTCGGCACGCTCGCTGGAGGACAGCTGCCGCCGGGCGGCCAACGCCGCCGATCGCAGTGCCTGCTTGGGGTCCTCTTCCACGAGCCAGCTTTCGCGCGAGCGGCGGCCGTCAGCGTAGGCCGGTGGCCCGCCGACGGCCGGGTCGGCCCCGCGGTCGGGGGCCGAGCCCTAGTAGTCTCGTGCGCGTCGAAGGAGCGACCCGTGGTCCGCACCGCCGTCCTACCCGTCGCCGGCCTGGGAACCCGGTTCCTTCCGGTGACCAAGTCGGTGCCGAAGGAACTGCTCCCGGTCGTCGACCGTCCCTCGATCCAGTACATCGTGGAGGAGTGCGTCGACAACGGCGTGGACGACGTGCTGTTCGTCACCGCGACCGGCAAGAGCGCCATGGAGGACCACTTCGACCGACGGCTCGACCTCGAGACCGCGCTCGCCGACAAGGGCAAGGACGCCGAGCTGGCGCTGGTCCGCGATCTCGCCGAACTGGCGACCGTCCACAGCGTGCGGCAGGGCGAGGCGTTGGGGCTCGGGCATGCGATCCTCCAGGGGGCGCAGCACATCGGTCCGGACGGGTCGTTCGCGGTCCTGCTCGGCGACGACCTGCTCGAACCCGGCTGCGACTTCCTCGCCCGGATGATCGAGGCGCACGAGCGCACCGGCCGACCGGTGATCGCGCTGATGGAGGTACCGCAGGACCAGGTGCATCTCTACGGGGCGGCGGAGGTCGAGCCCACCGACCGTGACGGCGAGTTCCGCGTCACCTCGATGGTGGAGAAGCCCCCGCCGGGAGAGGAGCCGTCCAACCTGATCATGGTCGGGCGGTACGTCCTGCCGGGATCGATCTTCGAGGTGCTGCGTTCGACGCCCCCCGGCCGCGGGGGTGAGATCCAGATCACCGACGCGTTGCAGACCTGCGCCCAGGAGGAGCCGATCATCGGGCTCAAGCTGGACGTGCCGCGCTACGACACGGGTGACAAGCTCGGCTACCTCAAGGCCAACCTGCAGTTCGCCGCCGTGCGCGAGGACGTGGGTCCGGAGCTGTTGGCGTGGTTGCGGGAGTGGCTCGGCGAGGACGCCGCCGTCGGCGCGGGCCCGCGATGAGCCGCTTCGTCGGTCACGGCCGGGAGGAGGTCACGACCGCGGACGAACTGACGCCGGTCGACGACCACCTCGCCGCGATCCTCGCTCAGCTCCCGGAGCCCGACCCGATCGATTTGCGCCTCGCGGACGCGCTCGGACTGGTCATCGGGGACGACATCGTCAGCGACGTCGAGGTCCCGTCGTTCCCCAACTCCGCGATGGACGGCTACGCGGTCCACGCCAGCGACCTCGCCGACGCACGCCTCCACGAGCCGGTCACGTTGCCGGTGACCGGTGAGATCGCCGCGGGTGCCGACCACCTTCCGGAGGTCGCCCCCGGCACCTGCGTGCGGATCATGACGGGTGCGCCGATGCCGCCGGGGGCGGACGCCGTCGCCGCCGTGGAGACCACGTCGACGACCCCCGAGGGCGTCGCGTTCCACCGACCCAGCGAACCGGGCACGCACGTGCGCGGCCCTGGCGAGGATCTCCGCCCCGGCCAGCCGCTGGTCACCGCCGGCCGTCGGCTCAGTCCCGCCGACGTCGGGCTGCTCGCCGTCGCCGGCGTCACCCGGGTGACCTGCATCCCGCAGCCGCGCGTCGTGGTGCTGTCCACCGGCGACGAACTCGTCCCCGCCGCCGACACGCCGGGCCCCGGACAGATCCGTGACGCGAACGGTCCGATGCTGGCCGCGCTGGTGCGAGCGACCGGCGCCGTGCCGTTCAGCGCCGGCATCATCCGCGACGACCGCAAGGCGCTGATGTACGCCTTCGACACCAACCTGGGGCACGCGGACCTGATCATCTGCACCGGCGGTGCCAGCGCGGGGACCCGCGACCTGATCCCGGACGTCATCGGCTCGCTCGGGACGGTGGAGACCGCCAAGGTCGCGATGAAGCCGGGCATGCCGCAGATCCGGGGGCGGATCGCCGGCTGTCCGGTGATCGGGCTGCCGGGCAACCCCGTGTCGGCGTTCGTGTCGTTCGAGGTGTTCGCCCGCCCCGCCATCCGCAGGCTGCAGGGCCGTCGCGACGTCAAGCGCCCGACGGTGCAGGCCCGCCTGGCCGAGCCGATCAGCGCCCCACCCGGCAAGCGCGGCTACACGCGGGTGCGCATGTCCCGTGAAGGCGGCGGCTGGGTGGCGACCCCGACCGGCCATCAGGGCTCGCACGTGATCACCTCGATCGCGCTGGCCGACGGGTTGGCGCTCGTCCCCGAGCACGTCACCGAGGTCCCGGCCGGCGACACGGTCAACGTGTCGCTGCTGGTGGAGTGAGCCGCCGATGACCGAGCCGCCGCAACGCCCCGACGAGGCCGCCGGCCCATCGCGCCACGACGCGCCCGATCCGCGGTCGGGTGCGGCCGATGCGGGCGGGCTCACCCACCTCGACGACCGCGGGCAGGCCCGGATGGTCGACGTCGGCGACAAGGACGTCACCGCCCGGACCGCGGTCGCCGCGTGCCGCGTGGTGATGGCACCGGCCACCGCCGCGCGGCTCGCTGACGGCGATCTGCCCAAGGGCGACGCACTGCCGGTGGTCCGGCTCGCCGGTATCCAGGCAGCCAAGCGCACCTTCGAGTTGATCCCGCTCTGCCACCACGTCGCCCTGACCAGCGTGGACGTCGAGGTGGAGCTCGACACCGCCAGCGGGGTCGCGGCGCTCACCGCGACCGCCACGGCCGCGGACCGCACGGGCGTGGAGATGGAGGCGCTGACGGCCGCCAGCGTGGCGGCCCTGGCCCTCTACGACCTCGTCAAGGCGGTGCAGAGGGACGTCCGCATCACCGACCTGCGGCTGGTGCGCAAGACCGGGGGCCGGTCGGGCGACGTCGACCTCCCGGGCTCCGACACCTCGGGGTAAGGTCGGCGCCGCGAGGGACACGCGTCCGGTCACCGTCGACGCGGCCCCTGCTCGGTCGCCGCTCCACGGGGCGACGGGCAGGGTCCACACGCGGCGGTGCGTGTGACGTGATGACGGTACGAGGTGCTTCGTGCACTCACGGTGCGGTGTTACCGTCCAGCTGCCGGATGCTCGTCGAGCGTCATCAGCCGGAGGCGACGCCACGGTGGAACGGTGAACGAAGCGCTGGTGCTGTTGGTCCTCGTGTGGGCGGCGCTGCTGATCCCGGCGGCGATCCGGTCCCGCGCTGCATCGCCACACGCGACCGTCGGAGGGTTCGAGCGCGCCATGGACGTTCTTCGTAGCCAACCGCAGACCATCGCTGCCTCCGACGCCGATGCGTCCGGCGACCGCGCCGCCGACCGCGATCGCGGTCCGGCCGTGTCGTCGCCCCAGGTGACCCGCGCTGAGGATCCCGTCATCGTCCAACGGCGGACCTGGTTCGTCCGGGCGCTGGCCGCGACCGGTGTCGCGCTGCTGCTGGCGATCGTCGCGGGCGGGTGGCTGTGGTACCTCGCCGGCCTGGTGACGGTGCTGACCGCCGGCTACACCGTCGTGCTGCGGCACCTGAAGCTCCAGCGCGACGCCGCTCGGGAGGTCGTCCGCGAACTCGACCTCACCGACCCCGACCCGGTCCTGCGTGAGCGCGTCGGGCGCGGCGACGACGCGTTGGAGGTCGAACGCGAGCCGGTCGCCGTCGGGGGATCCGCCGGCGGGGCCGACTGGGGCGGCGGCTCCGGGTCGGTGCGGCTGCGCCGCTGGGACGGTTGACCGGCCGGCCATGATCGATCCAGGCGATCCTCCTCCGGACGTCGACGCGGTGCTGCTGCGGGACGGTGAAGCGGTCCGGGCCCGTTTCGAGGCCCAGCACGACGCCCGGGAGGTCGGGCTGGCCGCCAGCCGTGACGCGATCCGGGCGGCCGCCAACGCCATCCGGGCCATCCACCGCGCCGAGCACGAGCGGGTCGAGCAGTTGCTCGCCAGCGCCCACGAGCGGCTGGCGACGGCGGTCGCCGCGTGCGAGCCGCACCCGAGCGTGCTGCACGCCGGGTTCGTCACCGACGCCGCGAAGGAGGTCGCGGAGGCCGCGATCACCCGCGCGGCGGTCGCCGGGGACCCGCTGCCGGGTCCGGACACGCTCGGCATCGACGACGTCGCCTGGGTCCACGGGTTGGCGGAGACGGTCGGGGAGCTGCGGCGCGCCGCGTTGGACTCGGTCCGCGGCGGCCACCTCGACGTCGCCGAGGGGTATCTGGCGCTGATGCAGGAGATCCTGTCGGTGCTGACCACGATCGACGTCCCCGATGGGCTCACCAAGGGATTGCGTCGCGCGACCGACTCGGCGAGGTCGATCACCGAACGCACCCGCGGGGATCTGACCGCCGCCGCCGGGCAACGGGAGCTGCGGGAAGCCCTCGACGCGCACCGCGAGGCCCTCGACCGGTCGGCGGCGCGCGACGACCGCGACTGACGTGGACCCTGCGTTGGCGGGGTGCCAGGGCCGGGGCTACGCTCCCGCTCGCTCGTGGCCGTCGTTGGTGGTCGCTGGCGCCCCTGGGGGTGTAGCTCAGTTCGGCAGAGCACTTCGTTCGCAACGAAGGGGCCGTCGGTTCAAATCCGATCACCTCCACAACGAAACGCCTCGTAGCCCCCCGCTGCGAGGCGTTTCTGCTGAGTACCTTTCGTTGGCGGCCGGTCGGAAGTACGCAGAAGTACGCACACTGGAGTGCCCCGGCGAACGGTTCGCGGCCGTACTGCGTTGCCAACCGGGCATCGGAGGGTGAGATGTCGGTCGCGTCGAGCCATGACACCCGACCAGGTCACGGCTCGGCAAGGTGAGGTGCTCTTCTGCGGCGAACTTCGCGCTCCGGGCTAGGCCTTCGACATCCATGAAGCTTTCACTCGCCGGCTGCCGGATCCTGCAGGCTGGATGGGAGATCACGGTGGGCGTGGAGGACACGCAAGACGTCAAGGTGGCCCGTCTCTTCGATATAGAAGATGAGGTAGGGGAACCGTTCGACAGGGTGTGCT
>SKJX01000045.1 GCA_007121785.1 Nitriliruptoraceae bacterium | reverse complement strand
GTACGGATGTGATCGCGGGTGCACACGCTTGGTCCGGTCGTCCCCCTGCGGTGGGAAGTGTGTGCAGATCGGCACAGATGTGATCGCGGGTGCACACGCTCTGGCTGGCGAGGGTGCGGTGCTCGTCCGTCAGCGCTCGCTGAGGTCGACCACCTCGACGTCGTGCAGGTCGGCCCACGGGCGCACCCGTTCGAGCACCGGGGCGACCTGGTCGACGTCGGTGCGCGCGACGCGCAGGCCCGTGCCACGCGACTCGTCGCGGGGTTCGAGGGTCCAGGTGGCGGTCCCGCCGACCGCCGTCACGCGGAGCTTGGCCAGCTGCGGCCAGGGCAGTTCGCGGTTGCGCAGCCGGGTCGGGTCCACCCACCCGTCCGCGGACACGCTCGTGCCGGCCTGACGGAGCGTGGTGGCGACCGCGACGCCGAACGCGACGGCGACCACGCCGGCGAGCGCCAGCAGCCACTGACCCTCCAGCGCCCCTGTCAGGCCGCGGACGAACCCGCCCAGCACCAGCACGATGCTGGCAGTGATCCGCAGCGCCCGGCCGCCGAGCGGGGGGAAGACCACGCGATCGGGCTCGATGTCGACCTGGCCGGCCACGTCGGTCTCCTGTCTGTCTCACCGTGCATCGGGGCGTCGGTCGACGCGCTCCGGCATCCGATCCCGGACCGGCGGGGAGGCTATCCACACGCGGCCGTCCGACCCCTGCGCGCGTGCCCCGAACGGCCCGACCACCGCCGTTGGGTCGGTGTCCGGCGGGGTTGCTAGCATCCGCGCCTACGGCCCGTTCCACGGGCCGTCTCGCGCGACCGAAAGGCCGGCGGCTACGGCCGCACGTCGTCGACGCCGGGTGCGGCCGAACCCCTCACCGCACGGCGGTTCCCACCGGAGGACCGGAGGACCGGGTGACCTTCTTCGAGCAGTACGGCACCTTCGCGATCGCGGTGATCGTGGGCTGCCTGCTGTACGCGGTGATCATGCTGGCCAGCCGCCTGATGCGGCCGAGCGTCCCCTCGCCGCAGAAGCTGACGACCTACGAGTGCGGCGTCGAATCGCTCGGCGCCGGCTGGTCGCAGACCAACATCCGCTACTACGTCTTCGCGTTCCTGTTCCTGCTGTTCGACGTGGAGGCGATCTTCCTGTTCCCGTGGGCGGTCATCGTGGGGGATCTCGATGCCACCACGGCGGTCTCACCGACCTTCGCGGTCGTGGCCATGTTCCTGTTCATCGCGACCTTGCTGGAGGGGCTCGCGTACGCCTGGAAGAAAGGGGTCCTCACATGGGACTGATGGACCAGGTCGAGCTGCCCCAACCGGTCAAGTACGTCTTCAACTGGGGTCGCAAGTACTCGCTGTGGTGCTTCAACTTCGGTCTCGCCTGCTGCGCGATCGAGTTCATCGCCGCCTCCACCTCCCGGCACGACTTCATCCGGCACGGGGTCATCCCGTTCGCGCACGGCCCGCGGCAGGCTGACCTGCTCGTCGTGTCGGGGACGTTGACCGACAAGATGGCACCGGCGGTCAAGCGGCTGTACGAGGAGATGCCCGAGCCCAAGTACGTCATCTCCTTCGGGTCCTGCTCCAACTGCGGTGGTCCGTACTGGGACAGCTACTCGGTGACCAAGGGTGTCGACCAGATCATCCCGGTCGACGTGTACGTCCCGGGCTGCCCACCCCGGCCAGAGGCCCTGCTCGACGGCATCATCGCCCTGCAGGACCGCATCCAGAACGAGTCGCTGAAGGATCGGATGGCCGACCGCCGCAAGGACCCGATCACCCTGGGTGCCGACGCGCCGCTCGCGCTGGGGAGCTCCTCGTGAGCGAGGTCCTCGCGCGCCGCGACCGCGCGCTCACCCCGGAGGAGACCGAGGAGCTGCTCCGCGACCGGCTCGGCGAGCAGGTCGGCTCGAGCGTGCAGGAGTACGGCGTCTTCACCCTGTGGATCCATCCGGACGGGTGGCAGGAGGCCGCGCGGGTCCTCGCCGACGAGCCGCTGCTCGCCTACGACTTCTTCGACAGCCTGTTCGGCATCGACGCGCGCGAGGACGGCTTCGACGTCGTCGCGGTGTTGTACTCCACCTCGACCGGCAACCGTATCGCGCTGCGCACGCGTTGCGAGGGTGGCCGTGAGGCGCCGTCGTGCCCGTCGCTGACCGACGTCTACCGCGGCGCGAACTGGATGGAGCGCGAGGCCTACGACATGTTCGGGATCGAGTTCCCCGGCCACCCCAGCGTCGAGCCGCGGATCCTGACGATCGAGAACTTCGAGGGCTGGCCGCTGCGCAAGGACTTCCACCTCGCGTCGCGGGTCGCCAAGCCCTGGCCCGGGGTGAAGGAACCGGCCGAGCTCGACGAGGACGGCAACGTCATCGAGCGTGAGGTCCGCATCGGCGACGCGCCCGGCCCGTACGACCTCGACAAGGCCATGGCCGACCAGGCCAGGCAGCGCAACGCCCCCGCTATCGAGGAGGCCGAGCAGGACGAGGACACCTCGCCCGACGATCCGGACACCCCCGCCGAGGTAGCGACCGATGCCGATGCCGCGGCGGGCGCGGCCGCCAAGGCGGAGGACCGCCGCAAGGCGCAGGCGGACGCACGTGCGGCCAAGGCGGCGGAGCGTGCCGGCGCTGACAGCGAGCCGGCCGAGGACCTCGACCAGGAGACCTACGACCAGCTGATCGCCGAGGGCAAGTCCGAGCGGATCGCCCGGTCGAAGGCCAAGGCCGCCTTTATCAAGAAGCGGCGCGCGCAGGAGCGGGCCGAGTCCGAAGGCGGCGCGGACAGCGATGACGGCGATGAGGGGGACGCGTGAGCGACCTCGACACCAAGGAGCGCATCCAGCCGGCCACGGCGCCCGGCGAGGGCATCGCGGTCCAGTTCGTCGGTGACGCGGACTTCCCGACGCAGGACATGTCGGTCTCGATCGGGCCGGCACATCCCGCCACCCACGGGGTGTTCCGGATCGTGCTCGAGCTCGACGGTGAGCGCGTCAAGCAGGCGACGCCGGTCGTGGGCTACATGCACCGCGGCTTCGAGAAGCTCGCCGAGCACCGCGACTTCCGGCAGATCATGGCGCTGGTCAACCGCCACGACTGGCTCTCCGGGTTCTCCAACGAGCTCGGCGTCGCGCTCGCGGTCGAGCAGATGATGGAGATGGAGGTCCCCGACCGGGCCCAGTGGATCCGGATGCTCATGGCCGAGTGGAACCGGATCCTCAACCACCTGATGTTCGTCGGCTCGTACGCGCTCGAGTTGGGCGCCATCACCCCGATGTTCTACGCCTTCCGCGAGCGCGACGACATCCAGCACCTGCTGGAGTCGGCGACCGGGGGACGCCTGCACTTCACCTACAACCAGCCGGGTGGCCTGAAGATCGACCTGCCCAAGGGCTTCCTCAAGGAGTCGGTGCAGGTCTCCCAGACGGTGCGGACGCGCCTGCCGGACTACTTCGACCTGGTCCTGGGCAACGAGATCTTCCAGGGTCGCACCAAGGGGGTCGGGCCGCTGCCGCCGGACGTCGCGCTCTCGGTCGGTGCGACCGGTCCGACGCTGCAGGCCACGGGTGTCGCGGAGGACTCCCGGGTGACCGAGCCGTACCTGAAGTACGGCGAGATCGACGTCGAGGTGCCCGTCGGCGAGAACGGTGACTCCTTCGACCGGTTCTACTGCCTGCTGCACCGCATCCGGACGTCGCTGGACATCATCGACCAGATCCACGACCACATGCCGGCCGGGCCCGTCAACACCAAGCTGCCCAAGATGGTCAAGGCGCCGGAGGGCGCGACCTACGTGCGGACGGAGAACCCGCTCGGCCAACTCGGCTACTGGCTGGAGTCCGACGGCGGCCGCACGCCCTGGCGGTTGAAGATGCGGACACCGTCGTTCTCCAACGTCCAGACCATGCCGTACCTGATGGAGGGCGCCTTGCTGCCGGACGCCATCTCGATCCTCGGCTCGGTGTTCTTCGTCGTGGGGGACATCGACCGATGATGGCTTCCCTCACCCACGCGACCACCACGGTCGCGCAGACCGTCTCGCTGTTCGACGGGTTCGACGGCTTCGTGCTGCCGGTGATCCTCAAGCTGGTCTTCGTGCTGGCGGCGTTCTTCGTGCTGCCGCTGGTCGGCGGCTACCTCGAGCACAAGGTGATGGGCCGGATGCAGCACCGTCGCGGTCCGGTGGAAGCCGGCCCGTTCGGGTCGCTCCAGCTGGTCGCGGACGGGATCAAGTTCATCCAGAAGGAGGACTTGATCCCCTCGGCCGCCGACCGGTGGGTGTTCGCGATCGCGCCGGGTGTCGCGCTGGTTCCGGCGATGCTGGTGTTCCTGGTGATCCCCTTCGGGCCCGGGGTCTTCGCGCTGGACTTCGAGCTCGGGTTGTTCTACGCGCTGGCAGCGATCTCGGTCTCCGTGCTCGGTGTCCTGATGGGTGGGTGGGCGTCCGCCAACAAGTTCTCGTTGATCGGCGGCCTGCGGGCCGGCGCCCAGCTGGTCGCCTACGAGTTGCCCCTGATCATCGCGGCGATCACCGTCGCGGTGCAGGCGGGCACCCTGTCGCTGGTCGGCATCGTGGAGTCGCAGGCGACCTTCCAGCTGTTCGGCACCGGGATCAACGTCTGGTTCGTCTTCCCGCAGATCGTCGGGTTCGCGATCTTCTTCGTCGCGGCGATGGCCGAGCTCTCCCGGCCGCCGTTCGACATGCCGATCGGTGACTCGGAGCTGGTCTTCGGGTACATGACCGAGTACACCGGGATCAAGTACGCGATGTACATGCTCACCGAGTACGCGGGCATGATCTCGATGTCGGCGTTGATGGTGGTGCTCTACCTCGGCGGCTGGCAGTTGCTGCCGGGCGTCCCCCTGCCAGGTTGCGAGGCGGGCGGCGGCCTGTTCGACTGCTCGCCGACGGGTATCGCGCTCGGGGTCGCGATCACGATCGCCAAGATCATGGCCCTGGTCTTCCTGATGGTCTGGGCCCGCGTCGCCTACCCGCGGCTGCGCGAGGACCAGCTCCAGCGCGTCTGCTGGCTCGTGTTGGTCCCGCTCTCGCTGGCCAACCTGGCCGTCGTCACGATCGCGAAGGTGGTGTTCTAGATGGCTGCCACGTCTCCTCCGGGGACCGGTCTGCTGAAGGGGCTCGGCGTCACGGTCAAGCACCTCTTCCGCCGCCCGTCGACGCTGATGTACCCCTACGAGCGCGACGACCTCGCGCCACGGACCCGCGGCGTCATCGCGCTGATGGACGAGAACTGCACCGTCTGCATGCTGTGCGCCCGGGAGTGCCCCGACTGGTGTATCTACATCGAGTCGCACAAGGAGACGGTGCCACCGGCCAAGGAAGGCGGCCGCGCCCGGACCCGCAACGTGCTCGACCGGTTCGCGATCGACTTCTCGCTGTGCATGTACTGCGGCATCTGCGTCGAGGTCTGCCCGTTCGATGCGCTGTGGTGGTCGCCGGAGTTCGAGTACTCCGAGTACAACATGGAGGGGCTGCTCCACGAGATGGAGAAGCTGCGCGAGTGGGCGGACACCGTCCCCGCGCCGCCGCCGCTCGACGACGGTGCGCAGCCGCCGGCCGAGGTCGCCGACGCGATCGAGAAGGCGGAGAAGGAGCGCGAGCTCGCCGAAGCCAAGGCGGCCGAGCAGGCCCAAGCCGAGGAGCAGGGCGCTGACGCGGGTGGCGGCGCGCCCGCAGCAGCCAAGGCGGCCGAGCCCAAGGTCGAGGCCGGGCAGATCGATCAGGAGACCTACGATCAGCTGATCGCCGAGGGCAAGTCCGAACGGATGGCGCGGTCCAAGGCCAAGGCCGCGTACGTCAAGAAGGAGAAGGCGCGGCTGAAGGCCGAGGCGGACGCCGCCGGTGGCGACGAGGCGGCCGAGCAGGCCGCGGCGCCGAAGCCGGCCGAGGTCCACGTCGAGGCCGGGCAGATCGATCAGGAGACCTACGATCAGCTGATCGCCGAGGGCAAGACCGAACGCATGGCGCGGGCCAAGGCCAAGGCCGCCTACGTCAAGAAGGAGAAGGCGCGGCTCCGCGCGGAGGCCGAAGGACAGGCCGAAGGCGGCGATGCTGCCGCGTCGGCGGATGCGGCGGCGTCGGACGACAGCGAGCAGGCGTCGGACGGCGGCGCGCAGGCAGCGGCCGACGCTCCGGCGCAGGAGGCCCGCAAGCTCGGCGACGTGCAGGTCGAAGGCGCCGGTGAGATCGATCAGGAGGTCTACGACCAGCTGATCGCCGAAGGCAAGAACGAGAGGATCGCCCGATCCAAGGCCAAGGCCGCGTGGGTGAAGAAGCGCAAGCAGGAACAGCTCGACCAGGAGGGGGACGCATGAGGTCCGCACTGGTGGCGAGCGAGGAGGTGAGCGCGTGACCGGACACGATGTGATCTTCGTGCTCGTCGGGCTGCTGACCGCGAGCGCCGCGATCCTCACGGTGACGTCCAAGAACCTGGTGCACGCCGCGCTGTTCCTCGCCGTGACGCTCGCCGGGGTCGCCGGGGTCTTCCTGACCTTGGCGGCGGACTTCCTCGCTCTGGTCCAGCTGCTGGTCTACGTCGGCGCGGTCGCTGTGCTGTTCCTCTTCGGGCTGATGCTGACTCGCGCGCCGATCGGTCGTGAAGCGCTCGACAACCAGAAACGCGGGTTGGCGATCGCGGTCTCCGGCGGGCTGTTCGTGCTGCTGTCCACCCTGATCATCGGCGCGGTCGGCAGCGGCGCGCTCGGAGAGACGTCCGTGGCGGAGGTCGCCGGCCCGCGGATCGAGGACATCGGCATCGCCACGTTCGCGGAGTGGGTGCTGCCCTTCGAGGTGCTGTCGATGCTGCTGCTCGCCGCGCTCATCGGTGCGATCGTGCTGGCACGGCCTGAGTCGGGCGAGTCGGGCGAGGAAGCCGAGGTGACCCGCATCGAGATGGGGGATGCGCCGTCCAGCGAGGGGCCGCAGCCGCTGCCGGACGGCTCGGCGCCTGAGCTGACGTCCGGCCAGGGCACAGAGGGGTCGTCGTGAGCCCGCTCGGTCCGCTCCTGCTGGCGACGCTGCTGTTCTGCATCGGGCTGTACGGCGTGATCGCGCGGCGCAACGCCGTCCTCGTGCTGATCTCCATCGAACTGATGCTCAACGCCGTCAACATCAACCTCGTCGCGTTCCAGAACCTGCTGTTCCCCGACGAGGTCGCGGTGAGCGGGTTGATGTTCGCGCTGTTCATCACCGGCGTCGCCGCCGCGGAGATCGGCGTCGGCCTGGCCATCGTCTTCAACATGTTCCGCAACCGCGCGTCGATCGACGTCGATGACGTCGACCTGATGCGCTGGTAGGGGAGACGCTCGTGGAAGCACTTCTGGACTACGCCTGGGTGATCGTCCTGCTGCCGTTGCTCTCGGCAGCAGCGATCGCGGCGTTCGGGAAGAACCTCCCGGGCAAGGGCAGCGAGCTGGGCGTGATCGCGCTCGCCGTCGGGTTCGTCATGTCCGCGCTGGTCGCGTGGCAAACCTTCGTCAACTCGCCCATGGAGCCCGTGGAACACGTCATCGAGTGGTCCCCGCTCGGTGGCGGGTACGTCTTCGAGCTCGGGATGCTCGTCGACGGGCTCACCGCGATGATGCTGCTGTTGGTGACCACCGTGTCGCTGATGGTGCACATCTACTCCCGCGAGTACATGCACGGTGAGCCGCGCGTCACCT
>SKJX01000158.1 GCA_007121785.1 Nitriliruptoraceae bacterium | reverse complement strand
CCGTTCCGGACAGCCCGGCCGGTAGGGACACGCTCTACCGCTAGAGCTTCGTGCTCAGCGTCTGCCAGTGCTCACCCACCGGAACGGACCACCCGAACATACGCAGTGGCCACCCGGGCTACAGACCCATTAGCGTCGAGCCGTGGACGACGATGCTGACCGCCGCCCCGTCTCCGGCCCTCCGGCCCGGCGTCGGTCGCGGCGTCCGGACGGAGCCGTGGACCCCGGGTTCGAGCCGGTCCGACGGCTGAAGGGAAGCGTTCGATCGCTGTTCGAGACCGGGGGACGCGGCTTCCGAGACCTGGCCATCACCCAGGTCTTCAGCACCGCCTGTGACACGCTGGTGGCGCTCGGGTTGGCGGGGACGCTGTTCTTCTCGGTCCCGTCCACCGAAGCGCGGGGCAACGTCGCGTTGTACCTGCTGTTGACCGTGACCCCGTTCGCGATCATCGGTCCGACGCTCGGCCGACTCCTCGACCGGGTCCCCGCCGCGACGCGCACGACGCTCGTCCTCGCGGCGGTCGCCCGATCCCTACTCGCCGCCGCCCTCGTGTGGCAGCCCGACGGGTTGTGGGTCTACCCGCTCGCCTTCGGCCTGTTGGTGATGTCGCGCGTCCACGGCATCACCCGGAACTCGCTGCTGCCGCTGGCGCTGGACCGCCCACGCGCGCTCGTCGCAGCCAACGCCCGACTGGCCTGGATCGGTGTACTTGCCGGTGGCACCGCAGGTCTGCTGGGTTTCCCCGCTCTCGAGTTGTTGGACGCACGCGGTCCACTTGCCCTGGCGGCGACCGCCGGCCTGGCGGCCGGCGTGGTCGGGCGGCGCCTGCCGGAACCGGACGGCCGCGGCGTCCGGCTGACCCCAGGCAGCCCTCGTGTCCGGCTGGCGCTACCCCGAAACGTGAGACTGGCGCAGTTGGCAACGGCCGGGGTACGGGCGTTCAACGGCTTCCTGCTCCTGCTGCTCGCGTTCGAACTTCAGGAACGGGACGCCGGGCTGCTGGACTTCGGAGCCCTGCTGGCGGCCGCGGGTGCCGGGTTCGCGCTCGCCTCACGCTTGGTCCCGGTACTCGAACGACGGGTGCCGGAAGAACCCATGGTCGTCGCGGCCCTGGCCCTGACCGCTGGGGCAGCGTTCTCCGCCGGCCAATGGTTCGGCCTGGTCGCTGCGGCCGCGCTGGCCGGGGCCGCCGGTGTCGCCTGGGGTGTCGCCAAGCTCGCCTTCGACGGTCTGTTGCAGTCGTCCGTACCCACCAGTCGTCGCGGAGCGGCGTTCACGCGGTCGGAGACGTTGTTTTCGGTCGCCTGGGTCGTGGGCGCCATCGTGCCGACGAGCATCCCGCTACCAGCACCTCTGGGCCTGGCGTTGGCCGGCCTGGGCGCCCTGGCCGCCCAGATCGTGTACGCCGGGGCGTTGCTGGTCCCGCGGGCCACCGACCGCCGGCGGCCGGACGAGGTCGCCGACGCCTGACCGCCTGTGGCCCGGTGCTGCCAGGCCGGCTGCCACCGTGCCGACACCGCCCCGAATCGGCGTCAGACGACGTCCCAGACGTTGCCGCCCTCCAGCAGCGAGCCGAGATCACCCTCGCCCTGGTCGGACCGTGCCTGGTCGATCTGCTCGCGGACCAGTTCGTCGTACACCGGCCGGTCCACGTCCCGGAAGATCCCGATCGGGGTCGGCCCGGTCGGGTTGAGCGCCAGCCGCGACAGCGCGAACGCGGTCGTCGGCTCGTCGCGCGCGGGGTCGTGGACCACGACGCGGTCACCAGCCTCCTCGGTCGGGACGATCGACATCGATCCGTCCGACTCGGCGACGACGGCCCGCTCGTTGTCGGGGCCGAAGGTGATCGGCTCGCCGTCGGTGAGCCGGATCTGGTTGTGCTCCTTCTGCCCCTTGTCCTTGACCGCCGCGAACGCGCCGTCGTTGAAGATGTTGCAGTTCTGGTAGATCTCGACGAACGCGGATCCGCGGTGTTCGTACGCCCCTCGGAGGACCTCGCTGAGGTGCTTGCGGTCGGTGTCGATCGAGCGCGCGACGTAGGTCGCCTCCACACCCAACGCCAGGCTCACCGGGTTGATCGGCCGGTCGAGCGAGCCCAGCGGCGTCGACTTGTGGGTGGAACCGAGCGGTGAGGTGGGCGAGTACTGGCCCTTGGTCAGCCCGTAGATCTCGTTGTTGAACAGCAGGATCTTGAGGTTGACGTTGCGGCGCAGGGCATGCATCAGGTGGTTGCCGCCGATCGACAGTCCGTCCCCGTCGCCGGTGACGACCCAGACGTCGAGGTCGGGCCGTGAGATCGCCAGCCCGGTCGCCACCGCGGGCGCGCGTCCGTGGATGGAGTGGATCCCGTAGGTGTCCATGTAGTACGGGAAGCGGGACGAACAGCCGATGCCGGAGACGAACACCGTCGATTCCGGACGGGCGCCCACCTCGGGCAGCAGCGACTGGACCGTGGCCAGGATCGCGTAGTCCCCGCATCCCGGGCACCACCGGACCTCGCGATCCGAGGTGAAGTCCTTCTTGGTCAGGTTGCCTTCGTTGGTGGTCATGCCTGCTCTCCGAACCCGTGCTGTTCGATGACGTCCGCCAACTCGTCGGAAGCGAACGGCTGACCGGTCACACGGTGGTAGCCCTTGATGTCGACCAACGTCCGCGCCCGCAGCAGGATGGACAACTGCCCCATGTTGTTCTCCGGGCAGACCACCGTCTCGTAGCTGCGCAACAGGTCGTCGAGGTCGTTCGGTAGCGGCGAGAGGTGCCGCAAGTGGACGCGGGCCACGTCGCGGCCCTTCTCCCGGAGCTGCTCACACGCCGCACGGATCGGCCCGGAGGTCGATCCCCAGCCGACGACCAGCACGTCCGCCTGGCCGGACGGGTCGTCGACCGCAAGCGGCGCCAGATCGTCGGCGATCCGGTGGACCCGGTCGTGCCGCACCTGGGTCATGGCATGGTGGTTGACCGGGTCATAGCTGATGTGCCCGCTGCCATCATCCTTCTCCAGCCCGCCGATGCGGTGCTCGAGCCCCGGCGTGCCCGGCAGGGCCCACGGGCGGGCAAGGGTCTCCGGGTCGCGCAGGTACGGCTGGAACCCGTTGTCGCTGTTCGACTCGGTGGTGAACTCGAAGACCTGCGTCAGGTCCGGCAGTCCGTCGACGTCGGGCAGCAGCCACGGCTCGGCGGAGTTGGCCAGGTAGCCGTCCGAGAGGAGCACCACGGGCGTGCGGTAGGTCAACGCGATCCGCGCCGCCTCGATCGCGGCGTCGAAACCGTCCGCGGGCGATTCGGCGGCGACGACCGGGATCGGCGCTTCGCCGTTGCGGCCGTGGAGGACCTGGAACAGATCCGACTGCTCGGTCTTGGTGGGCAGCCCCGTCGACGGTCCGCCTCGCATGACGTTGACGATGATCATCGGCAGCTCGGTCGCGACCGCGAGGCCCATGGCCTCGGTCTTAAGCGCGATGCCCGGCCCCGACGAGGCGGTTACCGACAGCGACCCACCGAACGACGCGCCGATGACCGAGCCGATGGCGGCGATCTCGTCCTCCGCCTGGAAGGTCTGCACGCCGAAGTTCTTCTGCTTCGCCAGTTCGTGCAGGATGTCCGACGCCGGGGTGATCGGGTAGGAGCCGTAGAACAGCGGCAGCTTCGAGCGGACGCTGGCGGCGATCAACCCGTAGGCGACGGCCTGGTTGCCGGTGATGTTGCGGTAGCGGCCCGGCGGCAGCTTCGCCGCCTTGACCTCGTAGTGGAAGACGAACGCCTCGGTCGTCTCGCCGTAGTTCCACCCGGCACGCAGCGCCTCCACGTTGGCGTCGGCGATCTCGGGCTTGGACCGGAACTTCGACCGCAGCCACTCCTCGGTTTCGTCGACCGAGCGCGAGAACATCCACGAGACCAGACCCAGCGCGAGCATGTTCTTGCAGCGCTCGGCCTCCTTCTTGTTGAGCTCACCCCGTTCGATGTGCCCCTCGAGGGCACGCACGGTCAGGTCGGTGATCGGGACCTCATGGACCTGGAAGTCGGTGAGGGATCCGTCCTCGCGCGGGTCGTCCTCGTAGCCGGCCTTCTGCAGGTTCCGCTCGGTGAAGGCGTCGGTGTTGAGGATCAGCGTGCCGCCCGGCTTGAGCGCCTCGTGGTGCTTCATCAGCGCGGCCGGGTTCATCGCGACCAGCACGTCCGGCGCATCGCCCGGCGTGTGGATGTCCTTGTCGGAGAAGTGCAGCTGGAAGGAGCTCACCCCCGCCAAGGTGCCGGCGGGCGCGCGGATCTCCGCCGGGAAGTCCGGCAGCGTGGCGAGGTCGTTGCCAGCCAGGGCGCTCTGGGTGGTGAACCGGTCGCCGGTCAACTGCATCCCGTCACCGGAGTCCCCGGCGAACCGGATGACCGCGCTATGTAACTGGACCCGTTCACGGTCGCCCGGGCGGTTCTCGGTCGCGGTGTCGCTCATCGGAGGACCCGATCGCTTGGCACGGTGCTGCTCCTCGTTTCGTTTCGGGACCGCCTCTGGCCCGGCCCCGACCGTATCGCCCGGCGCGACGGAGGTCGTACTCGCGACGTCGTCAGCCGCAGACCTGCCGGAGGGTCGGGTAGGGGTTGATCGCCGAGCCGCCCCCGGGGTGCAGTTCGAAGTGGATGTGTTCGGCGCCGGCCACGGCGTTGCCGGTGGAGCCGTTGGTCCCCACCTGCTGGCCGGCGCTGACGCGTGCTCCGTCGGACACCGTGTGGCTGTCGAGGTGCAGGTACCAGTAGTGGTTGCCGTCCGACCCGCGGAGGATCGCCCACAACCCGGCGTTGGCTCCCGGGCTCTGGATGTCCCAGACCCCGTCGACGATGGCACGCACGGGCGTGCCCAGCGGCCCCATGATGTCGGTCCCGCGATGCGCACGGCCACCTCCACGAGGATGGCCCCACGAGTCGATGAAGTGCCGGGGCTGGTCGAGCGGACACGCGCGGGCGCCGGACGCGCTCGGGGCGGAGCCACCGTCCGAGCCACCGTCCGAGCCACCGTCCGAGCCCCCGTCCGAGCCCCCGTCGGACCCGCCCTCTGAACTGGCCGCCGCTTCCTCCTCGGCCTGCTGTTCGGCCTGCTCCGCCTCGCGGCGCTCCTGCTCGCGCCGCTCGCGTTCGCGACGCTCCTCCTCGATGCGCTCGCGTTCGGCCTGCGCCTCGTCGGAGAGATCGTCCTGGATCTCCGCCAGCGCCGCGTACTCCTCCTCGAGCTCCTCGGCGAGCTCCTGTTGCCGCTGTCGGGCCTCCTCGAGGTCGGCCGTACGCTCGGCCAGCAGTTGCTCGCCAGCTTCGACCCGGTCCTGCGCGGCGGTCAGCTCCTCGGTCCGTACCTGATCGGAGGAGACGACCCGGTCGATGATCTCGACCTTGGTGAGCGCCGCGGAGGGATCGTCGCTACCGAAGAAGACCGACAGGGGGTCGAGGGAGGCGCCGTACTTGAACGCCTCGCGGATGCGTGTCGCGATGAGTTCCTCGACCTCACCCAGCTCGTCGTGCAACCCCCCCAGCTGCTGCTCGATGGCCTCAGCGTCGTCCTCGAGCTCGGCGACGCGGGCCCGGAGCGCTTCCTGCTCGGCTCCAACCGTCTCCAGGCGTTCCTGGACGTCGGCCTGTGCCTCCTCCGCCTCGGCGAGTTCCTCCTCGATGCGTTCGAGCTCGGTCTCCTCCGCGGCGACGCTCAGCGGGATCAACAACAGGAACACGGCCGAGAGCATCACCAGCGGACGAGCGAGACGCACGGTGACTCCGCAGGGGCGACGGATCGCGGGTCGGACGAGCACGGAGGCTACCTCGGTCGCTGCTCCTGCGGGACATCCGACCCGGTCCGCTCGGCCAGGTACCGACCGGCTCATCGACGGCCCGAGCCGGCCCGAGACGGCCCGAGCCGGCCCGAGCCGGCCCGAGCCGACGGAGCCGGACGAGCGTCAGTCGGCGGTGCTGCCGGCAGCCTCCGAGCTGGCGACCCGGTCCATCTCGGTCTTGGGTGCGATCCGCCAGAACCGGTCCACGGACGTCTCCCACTCCTCCAGCAGGGCGGCGGCCCGTCGTGACCCGGTGACGGTGGCGTGCTCCTCGACCAGCTCGCGTACCCGAGCGAGGTGGGCGCCGTCGGGACGCCGCGCCTCGACGAGTTGCCGGTTGACCCGGGCGAGGACGTCGCCTTGCTCGTCGTGCACGAAGCACTCGCCACCGCTCATCCCGGCCCCGAGGTTGTGCCCGACCGGACCGAGCACCACGACGGTGCCACCGGTCATGTACTCGCACGGGTGGTCACCGGTGCCTTCGACCACCGTGGTCGCACCGGAGTTGCGGACCGCGAACCGCTCCCCCGCACGACCGGCGACGAACAACTCACCCGCGGTCGCGCCGTACAACACCGTGTTGCCCAACAGCACCGGGTCGCCGGCGTCGTCCTGGGGTGCGCGGATCACGATCCGACCGCCACCGAGCCCCTTGCCGACGTAGTCGTTGGCCTCACCGTCGAGCACCAGCTCGAGTCCACGGCTGGCGAACGCTCCGAACGACTGCCCGGCCTCGCCGGTGAACCGCAACCGCGCGAGCCCCGGCGGATCCTGTTCACCGAACTCCAGCCCGACAGCCCCTCCGATGCGGGCCCCGATCGTGCGGTCAGCGTTGGTGATGCCGTAGGCGAACTCGGTGATCCCGCCCAGGAAGATCGTCTCCAGCGCATCGTCGAAGACGCGGTCGCCGAGCTCGCTGCGCGGGTCCTGGACCTCCGCCCGCTCCACGAACCGCCGCTCGCCCACCTGCGGGTCGTACAGCAGCGGTTCGATGTCGAGGCGGTCGGCCTGGGGCGGCAGCCCGACGCGGCGCTGGAGCAGATCCACCCTCCCGATGAGGTCGTCCAACCTGGGCAGTCCGAGGCCGGCCAGCAACCGTCGGGTCTCCTCGGCGACCATCGTCAGGTACCCGGCCACCATGTCCGGGGTGCCGGCGAACTTGTCGCGTAGGTCACGCCGCTGCGTCGCGATGCCGACCGGGCAGGTGTCGCGGTGGCATGCCCGCGCCATGATGCACCCTTCCGCGAACAGCGCGGCGGTCCCGAACGAGTACTCGTCGGCTCCGAGCAGGGCTGCCATGAGCACGTCGTGGCCGGTCTTGAACCCGCCGTCGACCCGCAGCTTGGCTCGGCCGCGCAGGCCGGTCTCCCGCAGCGTGGTCTGGACCTCGGCGAGGCCGAGCTCCCACGGCAGACCGGCGTGCTGGATCGAGGACAGCGGTGACGCACCGGTCCCGCCGTCGTTGCCGGAGATGTGGATCGAGTCGGCGAGCGCCTTGACCACGCCGGCAGCGACCGTGCCGATACCGGCTTCGGCGACCAGCTTGACGTCGACCAGGGCCAACGGGTTGACCTGCTTGAGGTCGAAGATCAGCTGCGCGAGGTCCTCGATCGAGTAGATGTCGTGGTGTGGCGGGGGGCTGATCAGCGTCACCCCAGGGGTGGTGTGCCGCAGCCGCGCGATCTCGTCGGTCACCTTGTGCCCGGGGATCTGGCCCCCCTCGCCGGGCTTGGATCCCTGCGCCATCTTGATCTGCAGCAGATGCGCGTTGGCGAGGTACTCCGGGGTCACCCCGAACCGACCCGACGCGACCTGCTTGATGCGGCAGTCGAGGTCGAGCTCGGACCCGCGCGTCGCGAACCGGGCCGGGTCCTCGCCGCCCTCGCCGGAGTTGGCGCGACCGCCGATCATGTTGAGCGCGGCCGCGAGCGTCTCGTGCGCCTCCGACGACAGCGCCCCGTGGGACATCGCGCCGGTGGAGAACCGGGCGGTGATCGCCTCGACCGGCTCCACGTCCTCCAGCGGGATCGGCGCTCCGGCCGGACGGGTGGCCAGCAGGTCGCGCGGGAACGCTGCCGGACGTTCGCGCACCGCCGCGGAGAACGCCTCGTAGAGGTCGTAGCGGCCCTCATCAGCGGCGCTGCGGAGGAACGCGGCGGTGCGACCGTCCACCTGTTCCGCCCGCGCACCGTCGATGCGGAACGGCTCACGCTTCGGCTTGCGGCCCAGACCGAGCGTGTCGTGGAGCGCATCGATCACCGGCTTGTTCATGTCGTGGAACTCGCCGTCCTTGCGCCACTTGATGATGCCCGGACTCGGCAGGTCCGGCAGCGGTGCCGCGTCGGCGGTGCCCCCGTCCGCGCCGGCCTCCGCAGCCGGCGGATCGCCCGCCGAACGGTCGGGGAAGGCGATCCGGTGCTGCTCGAGCACCTCGGCGCCCAGGTCGGCGATGGTCACGCCGCCGAGGGTGGAGACGGTGCCGGCGAAGCAGGTGTCGATCACGTCCGGCCCGAGCCCGAGCGCCTCGAAGATCTGTGCGCTGCGGTAGCTGTCCAGGACCGAGATGCCCATCTTGGACATGATCTTGAGCACGCCGTCCTCGACGGCGTTGCGGTAGCGCTCCTGCGCCACCGACGCCGCCGGGTTGTCGCCGCCGATGCGGCCTTCGTCCGCGAGGTCGGCGATCGTCTGCAGCACCAGCCGGGGCACGATCGCGTCGGCGCCGTAGCCGATCAGCGTCGCCATGTCGTGGGTCTCGCGGGCCTCGTCGGTCTCGGCGACCAGCGAGGTGGCGGTCCGCAGGTTCTCGCGCAGCAGCCGCTGGTGGACGGCGCCAACGGCCAGCAGCGCCGGCACACGCGCCCGCTCCTCGTCGACACCGACGTCGGAGACGACCACGATCCCGGCGCCGGCGCGGACGTGCGCCACCGCCTCGTCGCCAAGCCGGGCCAGGGCCGTCTCGAGGCCGTCGGCACCGTCAGCGACCGGGAAGGTCGCATCGACCGCCTGGACCTCGAAGGTCAGGTCCGGGGACAGCACGATGCGTTGCAGACCCTCCGGGTACAGGAAGAACGACTCGAGCTCGACCAGGTCCGCGGCCTCCGCGGACTCGGTCAGCAGCGAGCGTCGCGGCCCGAGCAGGGTCCGCAGGCTCATCACCTCCGACTCGCGGTAGTGATCGATCGGCGGGTTGGTGACCTGCGCGAACCGCTGCTTGAGGAAGTGCGCTACGGGCCGGCGGACCTGGGACAGCGCCTCCATCGGCGTGTCGTCGCCCATCGACGAGGTGGTCTCCTTGCCCTGCGTGGCCATCGGCCGCAGGATCGAGATGACCTCCTCCTTGGTGAACCCGAACGCGAGCTGCCGCGCCTTGAGGTCCTCGGGGACGGCCTCGACCGGTTGACCGGCCTTCATGGTGCGCAGGTTCTCCGCGAGCCACCGGCCGTAGGGGGCCCGGCGGGCGATCGCGAGCTTGATCTCACGGTCCTCCTGCAGACCCCCCTCGTCCGGATCGACGCACAGCATCTGCCCCGGCCCCAGGCGCTCGCGACGGATCCGGCCGTGGTGGTCGGCGTGGTCGGTCGGCATCGAGGTGGTGACGGCCCCCACCTCCGAGGACGCCACGACGGTGCCGTCCTCGCAGACGTGGTAGCGCAGCGGACGCAGCCCGTTGCGGTCCAGCGTGGCGCCGACCCGCACCCCGTCGGTGAAGATCAGCCCGGCCGGCCCGTCCCACGGCTCGACGAGGCACGAGTGGTAGCGGTAGAAGTCCCGGATCTCCGGTTCCAGGTCACGCGCGCCTTCCCACACCTGCGGGACGAGCATCGCCTGGCTGTGCCGCACGTCGCGACCGCCGAGCCGCAGCAGCTCCAGCGCCGTGTCGAGCTTGGCGGAGTCCGACTGGTCCCAGTCGATGACCGGCTTGAGCAGCTCGGGCGTGGCCCAGTCGGCGCCGTCGACCGACATCGCGCCCGCGACGAACTGCCCCTCACGGGCCCGCATCAGGTTGAGGTTGCCGTCCACGGTGTTGATCTCGCCGTTGTGGCACAGCATCCGGAACGGCTGCGCCCGCTCCCAGGTCGGGGCGGTGTTGGTCGAGAACCGCGAGTGGAAGATGGCCAGGGCGGAGGTGAACCGCTCGTCTCGCAGGTCGGGGTAGAACTCGTCGAGCTGGTCGGCGGCCGCCATCGCCTTGTAGGTGACGGTCAGGAACGAGCAACTGGCGGCGTAGAACCGGACCCCGGCGGCCTCGCTGGTCTTGCGCGCCATCCGGCGAACCCGGTAGGCGATCCGCTCGGCCTCGAGGTCGTCGACGTCGTCCGGTCGGACGAGGATCGCCTGGAACAGGCTCGGCTGGACCTGTCGGGCCAGGTCACCGACCGCCTCCGGTCGCGTCGGAACCTCCCGGAACCCGACCAGCCGGACGCCCTCCGCGTCGCAGGCCGCCGCGATCGCGTCCCGGGCGGTCGTGCGCGCGGCCTGGTCCTCCGGCGTGTCACCCGGCTGGAGGAACAGGAACGCCAGGCCGAGCCGACCGGGGTCCACCTCGTCCGCGCCGGCCTCGGTGACCCACGCGGCGACCAGGTCCCGGGGGAGCTGCGTCAGCAACCCGGCCCCGTCGCCGGTCTTGGCGTCCGCCGCAAGGGCTCCGCGGTGCTTGACCCCGGCCAGGCCGTCCAACGCCAACTGCACGATGCTGCGGCGCGCCCGTCCGTCCGCATGGGCGACGAAACCGATGCCACAGGCGTCGCGGTCAGGATCGGACACGATCGAACGGGTGGCTCGCGTCCGGGTCGGCGAGGTGGTGGCCGCGGGCGGGGACGGACGAGCGGTGGGTCGGGGCGTTCGGGCCACGTCGGGACCTCCGTGGCGCGCACGCTCGGCGCGCCGGACTGGCGTTGAAGATCGCACGGTGCGGCCCGTGGACGCACGAACGGCGCCCACGACCGTCACCGGGATCAGGGTCGCGAGCGCCGTTGCTCGACCGACACGGTAGCGCGCCACCCGCCACGACGTCCATCGGCGCCGAGCCGCTACGGTCCGCCAGCCGCTGTCCGTCCCACGTCCGAAGCTGCCGGTGACCGCACCCCCGCCCCGAGCCTCCACCCCGCCGTGCCGTGGTGTGCGTGAGGCCGCACGCGTGGTCGCGGTCGCATTGCAGTTCCTGACCCGCCTACCCGTGCCGGGCATCGAGGTGGTCGACGGCGATCTGCGCCGTGCCACGGCCGCGTTCCCGCTGGTCGGGGTGATCGTCGGCGGCCTCGTCGCCGCCTCGTTCGCGGGGATGGCGGCCCTGTTCGACGGAGCGGTCGCCGCGGTCGTGGCCGTGACGGTGGCCGTGGCCATCACGGGCGCCTTCCACGAGGACGGGCTGGCCGACACCTTCGACGGGCTGTGGGGTGGCTGGGAGCCGCAACGCCGGATCGAGATCATGCGCGATTCGCGGATCGGGGTGTACGGCGTCTGCGCCGTGGTGGCCGCGCTCGGCCTGCGCGTCGCGCTGCTCGCCGGGTTGGCGATCCTGACCGCGGTCGCCGCGATCGTCGTCGGTCACGTCGTCGGACGGGCCGCGATCCTGGTCCAGATCCGGTGGTTGCCCCCGGTCGGTGATCAGGGGCACGGCGCGAAGGTCGCGGAGCCGATCGGGTGGCTCGGCGGCGCCGTCGCACTGGTCGTCACCCTCGCGACCGTCGGCGTCGCCCTCGGCCCGTTCGCGCCGGTGCCGCTCCTCGCCGCGCTGCTCGGCGTGGCCGCCGTCCGCCGTGCCGCCCGCCGACGGATCGGAGGGCTGACCGGCGACGTGCTCGGGGCGACCCAGCAGGTGGCCCTGATCCTGGCGACCACCGCGGTCGTCGCCCTCGACCGGCAGGAGCTGCTGTGGTTCTGACCCCACCGATAGGGCTGGCGGCGAGCACAGCGCCCGGCGTCGCCCCGATCACGGCCCGGCCGTCCGGTCGGGGAAGCGACCGATGATGCGGATCCTGCTGCTGCGGCACGGGGCGGTCGCCGCCGACGGGCTCGCCTACGGCCGCCGCGTCGACCCGCCCCTGTCCGGCGAGGGACGCGACGAGGCCTCCCGTCTGGGTGACCGGCTCCACCTCGGCGAACCGACCGGGCCGATCCACGTGGTCCGATCCCCCACGCGGCGGACGGAGGAGACCGCCGAGGTGGCCGGTCTGCCGGTCGACGCGATCGACGACGGCTGGATCGAACGTGACCTCGGTGACTGGGAGGGGCGCCCGTGGGAGGAGCTGTGGGCCGAAGCACCCGACGCGATCCAGACCGATCCGGAGGCGTTCGCCGCGTTCACCCCACCGGGCGGCGAGCCGTTCACACAGCTGCGCGAGCGGATCGTCGACGCGTTGACGCGCCTCGTCCACGTCCACGATGGCCAGGGAACCGCGGTCGTGGTCTGCCACGGCGGCCCCATCACCCACGCCATCGGCCACGTCCTGGAGCTGTCGCCGGCCGTGGCGCTGCGGCTTCGGGTCGGCACCGCCACCGTCACCGAACTGCGTGCGTGGGGTGAGGGCCGGTTCACCCTCGACCGGTTCAGCGGCTGACCGCAGCTCCCCCGTCACCGCACCGATCCCCGCGCCTCCACCGCACCCACGGAGTCCCGATGTCGCTCGTGTTGATCGTCGGCGGCCAGAAGGCCGGCAAGTCCTCCCACGCCGCAGCGTTGGCGACCGCCACCGGCGAGCCCGTCACGGTCGTCACCCCCGCACGCGGCGACGATCCGGAGCTCGCCGAACGCATCGCGCGCCACCGCGCCGACCGGCCCGACGCCTGGCGTACGCTCGAGACCTTCGACCTCGCCGCCGCGCTGGCCCAGACCGACCCGCAGCACACCGTGCTCGTCGACGCGCTCGACACCTGGCTGGCGCAGACCATGACGGACCGACAGCTGTTCACCGGCGAGGACGTCGCGCCGCTCGGTCCGGAGGGTGCGGCGACGTCCGACCGGCTGGTCGACGACCTCGGCCGGTGGGCGAACGCCGCGGCGGGACGTCCGGGCCTGACGGTCGTCATCGCCGGCGAGCCCGGGGGCGGGCTGCACGCGCTCGGAGCCGGTACCCGCCGGTACGTCGACCTGCACGGCCGCTGCCTGCAACAGCTGGCAGCCGCCGCGTGCCAGGTCCGGCAGGTCGTCGCCGGCCGCGTGCGACTGCTCCCCGACGAGGCACCACCACTGGCTGACGTCACCCCACCGTCGTGGGCGCAGCGACCAGCCCCCCGGGTCGATCCCGGCGTCGACGACCTCGATGCCGCCCTACGCGACCGCACCGCCGCGGTCCGACCCGTCGACGCCGAGGTGGTCGCTGCGGCACGTGAACGCCTGAACGCACGCGCGGCCCCGCCCGGCGCGCTGGGTGAGCTCGGCGAGCTGGCGGTGCGGCTGGCCGGCATCACTGGACAGGTGCCGCCGGCGGCACCGACGCGACCGGCGCTGCTGGTCGCTGCCGGGGACCACGGGGTGCACGGGCACGGCGTCAGCCCGTGGCCACGCACCGTCAGCCGGGCGATCGCCTCGCTGCTGTGCGAGGGTCGCGCCGGCGCCTCTGCCGCGGCTGGGAGCGTCGACGCACGTGTGGCCGTGCTGGACGTGGGGCTCGCCGAGCCACTCGCCGACCACCCGCGCCTGGTCCGCGCACGGGTGGTCGACGGCACCGGCGACCTGACCGTTGCGCCGGCGCTGACCCGCGATCAGGCGATCGCTGCCGTGCTCGCCGGTGCGGCCGTCACCGACGCGCTCATCGACGATGGCGCCGACCTGCTGCTGCCGGGCGACGTCGGCATCACCAACACCACGGCGAGTGCGGCGCTGGTGTCCCGGATCACCGGTCGACCCGCCGCGGAGACCACCGGCCCCGGCACCGGGCTGGACGCGGACGGGCTCGCTACCAAGGTGGCGTTGGTCGAACGCGCCCTGGACCGGATCGCGGACGAGCCGGTGGCTCCGCTGACCACCCTGGCCGAGGTGGGCGGCACCGAGCACGCCGCGGTCGTCGGCATGCTGCTGGCCGCGGGTGCCCGGCGGGTCCCCGTCGTGCTCGACGGGCTGGTCTCCGACGCCGCGGCGCTCGTGGGCGTCGGGTTGGCGCCGGCGTTGGCCGACCACCTCATCGCCGGTCACCGATCGACCGAGCCTGGCGCGACCATCGCGATCGAGCACCTGGGCCTGCGGCCGCTGCTCGACCTCGACCTCGCTCTGGGGGAGGGCAGCGGCGCCCTGTTGGGCGTCCCGCTGGTCCAGACGGCGGCTCGGACGCTCGCGGACGTCGCCGCGCTGGACGACCTCGACCTCGGCTGAGCGCACGGGCCGGCACGGAGCCTGTAGAGCAGCCGCTAGCGTCACGGATCCCCGACCGACCGCCGACCAACGGTGCCGCCGGATGAAGCTCGCCATCCTCTCCCGAGCCCCAAGCAGCTACAGCACGCGCCGGCTGCGAGCTGCCGCGATCGAGCGCGGGCACGACGTCAAGGTGCTGAACACCTTGCGCTTCGCGATCGACCTCTCCTCGGACGAACCGGACCTGCAGTACCGCGGCAAGCCGCTGTCGGACTACGACGCGATCATGCCCCGGATCGGGGCGTCCATCACGTTCTTCGGTCTAGCGGTGGTGCGACAGTTCGAGCAGATCGACGTCTTCACGCCGAACACGGCCGCGGGGATCGCCAACTCCCGCGACAAGCTGCGCGCGATGCAGATCCTCTCGCGTCACGACGTGAAGATGCCGGCGACGACGTTCGTGCGCGACCGCGCGGACGTGCCGCCGGCGATCGAACGGGTCGGCGGGGCACCGGTCGTCATCAAGCTGTTGGAGGGCACCCAGGGCATCGGGGTGATCCTGGCACCGGACAAGAAGGTCGCCGAGGCCGTCATCGAGACGCTCCAGTCGACCCGTCAGAACGTGCTGGTCCAGGAGTTCATCGCCGAGAGCCGCGGTAGCGACGTCCGGGCGTTCGTGATCGGCGATCGGGTGGTCGCTGCGATGCGTCGCAGCGCGAAGGGCGACGAGTTCCGCTCCAACGTCCACCGCGGTGGCACCACGCAGGTCGTCGAACTCGACGAAGAGGCCGAGCGGGTCGCGGTCCAGGCCGCGCAGATCATGGGCCTCAAGGTCGCCGGCGTGGACATGCTGGAGAGCGACAAGGGACCGCTGGTGATGGAGGTCAACTCCTCCCCCGGGCTCGAGGGGATCGAGACGGCCACCGACCTCGATATCGCCGGCGCGGTGATCGACTTCCTCGCCAACCAGGTCGCATTCCCCGAACTCGACGTCCGGCAGCGCTTGACGGTCAGCGCCAGCTACGGCGTGGCGGAGTTGGAGATCGGTGAGGGCTCCAGCATGGTCGGCAGGACGCTGGCCCAGTCCGGCCTTCGCGAGCGCGACATCAGCGTGCTCACGCTCACCCGCGGGACCAGGGTCGTGCCCAACCCCAAGGGCACCCGCGAACTCGAGGCGCACGACCGGCTGCTGTGCTTCGGCCGCTATGAGGAGATGCGTGACCTCGTCCCCGCCCGTCGCCGCCGGCGCGCCCGCCCGAAGCTCGCACCGCTGCCGGAGGACGCCACCGAACAGGTCGACGACACCGACGACGATCACGACGAGGAACGACACGAGGAACCAGGTATGGAAGGGTATGACGACCCCACCGAGGGTCCGCCGACCACCTGACCCGCCCGTTCCCCGACACCTCGCTGGCGACGGTGTCGTGTCCCTTCCCGGAGGCGACCATGGCCGTGCAACTCGAGCATCGCGACGACGGCGTCGCGGTCCTGACCCTGGACGATCCCGACCGTCGAAACGCGATGACCGACGCGATGGGCGACGCGCTCGCGCAGCGCTGCGCCGAACTCACCGACGACGACCACGTTCGCGCCGTGGTGTTGACCGCGACCCCGCCGGCGTTCTCCGGTGGCGGCGACCTGGCGATGCTCGAGGATCTGAGCCACCGGACCCGCGAGACGGGGTTCGACGCGACGGACACGATGCAGGCCTTCTACCGCCGGTTCCTCGCCGTCCGTGACCTCCCGGTCCCGGTGATCGCGGCCATCAACGGCCATGCCGTCGGCGCCGGCCTCTGTGTCGCCCTGGCCTGCGATCTGCGGATCGTCGCCGCGGACGCCAAGGTCGGGCTCAACTTCGCCAAGCTGGGCCTGCACCCCGGGATGGGTGGCACCTGGTTCCTGCCGCGCCTGCTTGGAGCGCAGCAGGCGGCAGCCTGGCTCTACACCGGCGAACTGGTCGACGGCGCCACCGCCGCGTCCCAGGGGCTGGCGCTGGAGGCTGCCCCAGCCGACGAGGTGGTACCGAAGGCGCTGGATCTCGCCGCCCGGATCGCCTCGTCCGCACCGGGCACCGTCCGCCAACTGAAGCGGACGCTGGCCGCGGTCGAACGTCAGGATCTCGACGCGGCGCTGGCGACCGAGGCGGCCGGACAGGCGGTCAGCTACGGCTCGGATGACCTGGTCGAAGGGCTCACCGCGGCACGTGAGCGGCGACCGCCGCGGTTCGAGGGCCGGTGAGCACCGGCGAGTCAGGACAGCTCGAGGAAGGCGCGCTGGAACCGTTCGAGATCGGCGTCGGCGTCGCCGGCGGTCACGCACCGCTCGACCCCTTCGACAGCCAACTGCACGCCGACCCGGCGCAACGCCTTGCTCGCAGCAGCGATCTGGCGCAGGACCTGCTCGCAGTCCTCGCCCTCGTCGAGCATCCGCTCGATCGCGCGGACCTGCCCTTCGACGCGCCGCAGCCGCCCAGCGGCTCGTCGCACCGGGTCCTCACCGAGCTCCCGCACGTCCATGACCGGCCTCCTGTCGTTGCGGCACCGTAACCCGCCGACCCGGACGGGCAGCGCCACCGGGGCCTCCCGGTGGTCCTGCCCGTCGCGGTCGTGCCCCGCGCTCAGTTGCCCGGCAACGGCAGGACGGTCAGCGACCACATCGCCACGATCGTCATCGCCATCACCGCCACGAAGGTGGCCGGCCAGACCCGCTCGGCCGCGACCGCCGGTGCGTTGGCGGTGCCGCCCCGCTTGCGGATGACCAGCTCTAGGACGAACAGGGCCGTCGTCGCACCCGCCGAGACCATGCAGAAGGGGCAGATCGCCCCGATCGGCACCAGCTGGAGGTAGACGAACACCGCGGAGAACGCCACGCCCATCGCGGTCAGCGGCAGCAACGCCCGCTCGAGCAGCCGGTGCTTGGTGTGCAGCCACGTCGCACCCGCCGCGATCATGACGGCGTAGTAGGCGGCACCGATCGTCGCCAACGGGATCGGACCGACGTAGGCCCACGGGCTGTGCATCACGGCCATGGCCCCCTGCGGCTCCACCCCGGCGGGCAGCGGCAGCACCCAGAAGTGGATCGCCGTCAGGATCGCGCTGGCGGTCCACCCGAGCACCGCGACCGCGATGAACACCCTGATCAGGCGGTTGATGGTGCCGTCGGTCCCGGCGGTGAGCGTCATCGTCCCCGTCGGCATCGGGGCGGTCCGAGCATCGGTCATGGTCGTCTCCTCGTCGCGTCGAGCGGTGTCGGCCCCCCGGGGGCATGTACCCCCAGGGGTATATCGCGGACAACGCGACGCGCCCGAGACCTCATTCCGATCGGCGTGACGGATCCAGGATCGAGGACGCCCGGCCCCACCGGTCGGGACCATCGTCCCTACGGTGGGATCCCCCGAGCCGGCCTGCCGGGAACGTCCGCGGTCGGCGGGCCACGACCAGGGCCCTCCGAACGTGACCGGACGGATCAGACCGTGACCGGACGGATCAGACCGTGACGGGGTCCTCGAGCGCTGTGGCCAGCAACTGCCGGGCGATGACCCGCAACGCCAGCACCTCGTCGGTGCCCTCGAAGATCGACAGCACCCGGGCGTCGACGAACAGCCGACTGACCGTGTACTCCTCCGCGTAGCCGTACCCGCCGTGCAGCTGCTGGGCTTCGCGGGTCACCCACTCCGCGGCCCGACAGGCCAGCTGCTTGACCTGGCTGGCCGACAGCTGGCCGCTGGTGTCCCCACGCGCGAGCTGCCGGGCGACGTCGACCGACAGCACCCGACACGCGGCGATCCACGCCGCCATCCGGGCGAGCTTGGCGCGGGTGAGCTCGTAGTCCCCGAGGGCCGTCGCGAAGACGTGCCGCTCCGCGCTGTAGCGCACGGCCTCCTCGAGCGCTGCCTGCATCACCCCCTGGGCCCGCGCGGCGGTCTGCAACCGGGCGTTGGCGAAGGCCTGCATCTGCAGGTAGAAGCCGCGCCCGAGCCCGTCGTCCTCCCCGATCAGCGCTCGATGAGGTACGCGCCAGCCATCGAACGACACCTCGAAGGAGTGCATGCCGCGGTAGCCGATCGTGGGGATGGCGCGGGCATCCATGCTGCCGCCACCGTCCTGCTCTGCCCGCCATTGATGTCCCGGGAAGGCGTCCTTCTCGACCACGAACAGGCTCAGACCCTTGTGGCCGAGGCCCCGATCGGGATCGGTCCGCGCGAGCACCAACAGGTACTCAGCCCGACCGGCGAAGGTGCACCAGGTCTTCACCCCGTCGATGACCCACTCGTCCCCGTCGCGTTTGGCGGTGCAACTCACCCCGGCGACGTCGGAGCCGACACCGGGTTCGGTGACCGCGACCCCGCACATCTTCTCTCCAGCGGCGATCGCCGGGAGCCAACGCGACTTCTGCTCCTCGGTCCCACCCTTGAGGATGGCGGTGCCGATGATCTCCGGGCGGGTGATCAGCGACCCGGCGACCCCCAGCGATCCGCGGGAGAGTTCCTCGGTGACCAGCACCATGTTGAGTAGCTCGTCGTCGTCGCCGGTCGCGAACCCACCGTGCTCCTCAGGGATCGACAACGCGAAGCACCCGAGCTCGGCGAGCCCGGCGATGATGTCCTCCGGCAGGTCCTCGTCCTCGCGGTGGATCCGTTCGGCGACCGGCTTGACGCGATCCTCGGCGAACCGTCGGAAGGTCTGGCGGACCATCTCCAGATCCTCCGGCAGGTGCCGTCCTCCGGCTTCGCCCGTGGCGAGCACCCGCTCACCTACGACCGCGAGCGTCGCCGGATCGCGACCGAACGCGATCGCCTCGGCCTGGTCGGCGAGCACGTCGTACGGCACACCGAAGGCCGTTTCGCGACCGCTCATCCTCGCGCGCAGGTCCGCCGCGACATCCGCCGCGAACACCAGCGCGAGGGTCGCCTCCACCTCGCCGCGTTCCCCCCAATCGACCAACCGCTCGGCCGCCGTGACCGCCGAAGCCAGGGTCGCGAGGTCGTACGCGAGCGACCCGTGATCGTCGATCCGGCCGGTACTGATCCGGCCGTCCACCACACAGGAAGCCGCGAGGTGCCGGCTGGCCCGGTCGACGACCTCCCGGAGCGCTGCAGCGAGCGAGGATGCGTGGTCGAGGTGCATGGGATCGGCCTCCAGGGAGGGTCCGGGCCGCGTTCTCCCCGGACGATGCGGGGCGCGACGGACGCGAGCGAAGCCTGCCACCCCCGGTGCGTCGCCGCCAAGCTGGAACGTGCGCCGATGGGCTCAGGCCACCTCGCGGGCCAGCAGCGCCGCCCCGACGGCGCCGCCGTCATCTCCCAACTCGGCGGCGACCACGTCAACCTCGGGCGGCTGGAGGAACAGCAGCGGCTGCAGGGCCGCCTCGATCCACCGTTGGAAGGGCGCCCCGAGCTTGTCCGCGAGGCCCCCGCCCAACACGACCCGGTCGAGGTCCAGCAGGTTGACCGAGCTCGCGATCCCGGCGGCGAGCACCTCCGCGGCCTCCTGCAGCAGGTCGGCGACCAGCAGGTCACCGCTCTCGAACGCGGTGCGGAACACCCCCGAGGTCGCCCGGGTCTTACCCTTCTCCGCCATGACGTCGAACAGGATCGTCGGCGTGCCGGTGGCGTGGCGACGTTCGGCCGTCAGCTCCATCGCCCGCCGTCCGGCGTACGCCTCGACGCACCCGCGGCGACCGCAGGGACAGACGGCGCCGCCCTGCCGGACGATCACGTGACCGAGCTCGCCGGCGCCGCCGTGGACACCCTCGAAGGGACGTCCGTCGAGGATCAGCCCACCACCGACCCCGGTGCCGGCGAAGACGCACAGCAACGAATCGCTACCGCGCCCACCACCCAGCCGGTGCTCGCCGACCGCCGCCGCGGTGACGTCGTTGGCGACGCGCACCGGCCGGCCAAGCGGCTCGCGGAGCGCGCCGGCCAGGTCGAACCGCTCGTCGAAGCCCGGGACGTTGGCGCTGGAACCGACGGTGCCGTCGATCACCACCCCCGGCGTGCCGATCCCGACCGCGCTGACGTCGGCCAGATCGAGGCCGCCGTCCTTGAGGGCTTTGCCGGCAGCGGCGGCCATGGCCTCGAGGACCCCGTCACGGCCACCATCGACCGGCGTCCTGCGCTTGGCGGAACCGACGACCGTGTCGCCGTCGAGCACGACGGCGTAGACGTTGGTCCCTCCGAGGTCGATCCCGACGGTCCGCACCCAGCACCTCCTGCCGTCGTGAGCGTAGGACGCGGCGGGGCGACCCGCCTTCCGTCAGCCCGCTGGACGCGGTGCCCGTCCGCCGACCAGGCCCAACCCGGCGATCAACAGCACCGCCCCCACCAGGCCGGGCCCGGTGAGCTGCTCGCCGACGACCACCAGGGCCAGCGCGGTCGCGGTCAGCGGCTCCGCCAGCGTCAACGTGGTCACCGTCGGCGCATCCAGCCCTCGCAGACCCCGAACGAAGAACAGGTAGCCGACCGTGGTCGCGACCGCGAGCCACCCCGCCGCGCTGGCCCCGACCGGGGTCGCGACCCACCCGAGCTCGCCGACCACCAGCAAGGGCGACAGCGCGAGCCCGGCGACCAAGAAGACGACCACGACCAGAGCCGGGCCGTCACCGCCGGCCCGCAGCACGCGCTTGGACACGGTCGTGTAGGTGGCGTACGCGGCACCTGCGGTCAGGCTGGCGATCACCCCGAGGGTGCTCGGCACGTCGGCGCCTGGCTGCCCTTGCGTCCCGGCCAGCAGCACGACGGCCGCTCCCGCGATCGTCAGCGAGGTGGCCACCCACCACCGGGGACGGGGACGCTGCCCGGCCAGGGCGGCGAACACGCCGGCCCAGACGGGTGCGCTGCCGAGCGCCAGCAGCGTGCCGAGAGCCACCCCGGCCTCGCGGACGCCGGTCATCAGCCCGACCTGGAAGATCGCGATCGCCACACCGCTTCCGAACGAGGCCGCCGGCGCCATCCTGACCGTGCGGACGATCACCTCGCGGTACCCCGCCAGCAGCAGCGCCACGGGCAACATGACCCCGGCACCAGCGCTGCGGACCGCTGCCACCGTTGCCGGGTGCACCTCGGCGGCCCCGAGCTCCTGGGTCGCCCCGATCGTTCCCCACAGCGCCGCAGCGACCAGGACCGCACCTGCGCAGAGGCGTTCGCTGCGACGGTCCTCGATCGCCGTACTCACGCGCCAGCGAGGTCGGCGCGGACCTGCGCGAGGCTGGCGTCGTCGAACGCGGACGTGGTCGAGAGGCTGACACGATCGACCGCATCCCCGTACCGCTCCACGATCGCAGCACCCACCTCTGGTGGATCGGCGACCACGGCGAAGGCGTGCAGCACCTCGTCGGTGATCAGCTGCGGCATGCGGTCCCAGCCATCGTGGGTCGACAGCTGGTGCAGCTCCTCGTGCAGGTCACCCCAGCCGTGCTGGTCCAGGACCGCACGGTAGGCCGGGGTGGACCCGTAGAACGCCAGTTGCTCCTTGACCATGGCTTCGGCCGCCGCCCGCTGTTCGGCATCGTGGCCGGTGACCACGAACACCGGGAGCGCGATCTCGACGTCCGTGCGCGCACGGCCAGCGACCTCGCGGCCCTGCATCAGGTTCGGAAGCGTGACCTCGCGGAGGTAGGCGGCGGTCGTGAAGGCGTGGGGGAGCAGACCGTCGGCGATCTCCCCGGTCACCCGGGTCATGAGCGGACCGACCGCAGCCAGCCACACCGCGGGATGGCCGTGACCGTGGTCGTCGGGGGTGAAGAACGGCGTCATGAGCGTGTGGCGGTAGAACCTCCCCCGGAACGCCAGCCGCTCCCCGCTGGCCCAGGCATCCCAGATGGCGTGCAGCGCCTGCACGTACTCACGCATCCGGGCAGCCGGCTGCGACCACTCGGTGGAGAACCGCTTCTCGATGTGTGGCTTGATCTGCGATCCGAGCCCGAGCACGACCCGTCCTCCGGTCTGGGCCTGCAGGTCGTGAGCCGCGTAGGCCAGGTGCATCGGGCTGCGCGGGAAGGCGACCGCGATCGCGGTGCCCACCTCCATCGGGCCCGACACCTGCGCCGCCAGTGCGCACTGCAGCAGCGGGTCGTGGGTGGTCTCGCTGACGAACCAGCCGTCGTAGCCCTGATCCCGTGCCGCCTCGACCTCGCCCACGACGTCGCTGAGCGGGAGGCCGTAGGTCACCGCGTCCAGTTTCATGCTGCTCCCTCCCACCGCACGATCCGAACGCCGACCGGTCGCGTGTCGGCGCGCGTTGCTAGCTGCCGAGCTGGGACAGCTCCACGTTCTGGAGCCGGACCTGGCCGCGAGCGACCGCCTTGCCGTCGTCCGCACGCGTCAACTCGACCTGCCACAGCTGCTGGAGACGGCCCACGTGGACGGGGGTCGCGACCCCATCGATCCGGCCCGAACGGTGCGAGCGCAGGAAGTCGGTGGCGTTGCTCACCCCGACGCAGAGCTTGCCGGCCGGGGCGATCCGCAACGCCGCCGCGATCGAGGCCATGCTCTCGATCATCGAGCACCACACGCCACCGTGGACGATGCCGTACGGCTGGTGGTGACGTTCGTCGACGTCGAGGTGGGCGGTGACCCGGTCGCTGGCCAGGGTGTCCCACTGAAGACCGAGCGTGGTCCCCGCGAACCCGTCCTCGCCGAGGACTTCCACACCGTGGTCGAGGTCGGCGACCCGGATCTCCTCGCCGGCGGCGAGCCACTCGAGGATGCGTGCCATCTCCTCGGGGAGTCCGGGCGCCGGACGCCCGACGCCCTCCGCCCGCCCGTCGTCGCCAGCCGACGACGCGACCGGCTCGCTCCTGTGTTCCACCACAACGGACCCTTCCGACGTCCTCGCAGCCGGGCACCGACCGGCGCCCACCGGCGCCCACCGGCCCGGACGGTAGCCCACCGGCATCGAGCCTGGTCGGTCTTCGGCGCGGCAGGGACGGCCCTGGTGACCTCGGACAGGTTCGACGGCGACGATGGCCGTATGCTCAGATGGCCATCCACGACGGCGTCCCTGGCGAGGGAGAGCACCCATGGCCGATCCGAAGCACCGCAGCCGCGACGTCACCGAGGGCTACGAGCGCGCGCCCGCCCGCGCGATGCTGCGTGCCATCGGGATGACCGATAAGGACTGGGACAAGCCGCAGGTGGGCATCGCCTCGTCGTGGAACGAGGTCACCCCGTGCAACCTGCCGCTCGACCGGTTGGCCAAGCAGGCGAAGCAGGGGGTGTTCGACGCCGGCGGGTACCCGATCGAGTTCAACACGATCGCGGTGTCGGACGGCATCTCGATGGGCCACGAGGGCATGCGGGCGTCGCTGGTCAGCCGCGAGGTGATCGCCGACTCGGTCGAGACCGTGATGCACGCCGAGCGGCTCGACGGGATGGTCACCTTCGCTGGCTGCGACAAGTCGCTGCCCGGCATGGTCATGGCAGCGGTGCGGCTGGACGTGCCCAGCGTGTTCCTCTACGGCGGGTCGATCCTGCCGGGGCAGCACGACGGACACGACATCACGATCCAGGACGTCTTCGAGGCCGTCGGCGCGCGCGGTCACGGCACCATCGACGACACGGAGCTGGGCGCGATCGAACGCGCGGCCTGCCCTGGCGAAGGTGCCTGCGGCGGGATGTTCACCGCCAACACCATGGCCTCCGCCGTCGAGGCGCTCGGGCTGGCGCTGCCCGGGTCGTCAGCGCCGTCGGCACCCGACCCTCGCCGGGACGCCTTCGCCACCCGCTCCGGGGAGGCGGTGGTCGGGCTGCTCGAGTCAGGCTTGAGCGCCCGACGTATCGTTACCCGCGAGGCGTTGGAGAACGCCATCGCGGTGGTGATGGCCATCGGCGGCTCCACCAACGCCGTCCTCCACCTGGTCGCCATCGCTCGCGAGGCCGAGGTCGAGCTCTCGATCGACGACTTCGACCGGATCGGACGTCGCGTCCCCCACATCGCCGACACCAAGCCCGGTGGCCGCTTCGTGATGAACGACCTCGACCGCATCGGCGGGATACCGGTCGTGATGAAGGAACTGCTCGATGCTGGGCTGCTCCACGGCGATGCGCTCACCGTCACGGGGCGCAGCATCGGTGAGGAACTGGAGTCGATGGACGTCCCGGAACCCGATGGCGAGGTCGTCCACCCGCTCAGCGACCCGATCCACGTGGACGGCGGGCTCGCGATCCTCCGCGGGACCCTCGCACCCGAGGGTGCGGTGGTCAAGATCGCCGGGCTCACCGACGAGCAGCTGGAGTTCGAGGGCCCCGCACGGGTCTTCGACGGCGAGCAGGCCGCGATGGAGGCCGTGCTGACCGGCGGCATCGTCGATGGGGACGTGATCGTGATCCGGTACGAGGGCCCCAAGGGGGGGCCCGGGATGCGCGAGATGCTGGCGGTGACCTCCGCAGTGAAGGGAGCCGGGCTCGGCGGCACGGTGGCGCTGCTGACCGACGGCCGGTTCTCCGGCGCGACCCACGGCTTCTCGATCGGCCACATCGCGCCCGAGGCCACCGAGGGCGGTCCCATCGCGTTCGTCGACGAAGGCGACCGTGTCCGCATCGACGTGCCGAACCGTCGCATCGACATCGACGCCGACGAGGCCGAGCTCGCACGCCGCCGGGAAGGATGGCAGCCCTTGCCACCGCGCTACACCCGCGGGGTGCTGGCCAAGTACGCCAGCCTGGCATCGTCCGCCGCCGATGGAGCGATCACCACCCCGTAGACCGCGGACGGTGCAGGCTGGGCGGTACCGTCGACCGCCCGCTCCTCGCGAAAGGTCGCCGTGCAGTTCGATGAGCTGCGGTTCGTGTGCCAGGAAGCGGCGCTCGACATCCTGCGCCAACGGGGCCGGCCGATGCCACCGACCGTGGTGTTGCCGGGACCGGAGCGCACGCAACTGGTCACGCTGCCCGAACTGCCAGATGAGGACGAGGCGCGCCACACGGTGATCGCACAGCTCGCCCACGACCGGATCACCGCGGCGTCGATCCCGTGCTGGGGGTTCGTCGCGGAAGCGGACCTCGCCGGCGCCGACGGGGTCGTCGTCGTCTACGGAGCACGGCGACACGCGCCGCATCTGACCGGCGCGGCCTTCGATGACGACGGCTCGCTCGACGAGTTCGTCGCGAGCGAGGAGCTGGACCCGACCGCGCTGCCGTTCCTGCATCCACTGCAGCACGCGGTCGACGCGCTCCCGGCGATGGGCGACGTCTTCGGTGACGTCGACCCCAAGCGTGGATCCGACGATCCTGGTGGGCTCCCGATCGTCGACAGCTGACCCCACGTGTGGACGAGAGGAGGCACCGCGTGGCGGTGGACGAGGTCCTGGTCTTCGGCGGCTCCGGCAGCCCACGCCTGACGGCGTCGATCTGTGAGCACCTGGGGATCGAGCCCGGGCACGGTGAGGTGCTGCGTTTCAGCGAGGGCAACCTGTTTCCACGGATCCTGCAGAACGTCCGTGGTCGCGAGGTCTACCTCGTCCAGTCAACGGTCTTCCCGGCGAACGACCACTTCATGGAACTGCTGTTCTGGCTCGATGCGTTCACCCGTGCCAGCGCCGACTCGGTCACGGCGATCGTCCCCTACTTCAGCTACGCCAAGGGCGACAAGAAGGACGAGCCGCGGGTGTCGATCCGTGCTCGGGTGTGTGCCGACGCGATCGAGGCCGCCGGGGCAGACCGGCTGGTGACCCTCGACCTGCACGCACCTCAGATCCAGGGCTTCTTCCGCATCCCGGTCGACGACCTCTACGCGATGCCCACGCTCGCCGCTGAGGTGCGCTCACTCGGGCTCGTCGACCCGGTGGTGGTCGCCCCGGATGCGGGTTTCGCGAAGAAGGCACGCAAGTACGCGCGCCACCTCGGCTACCCGCTCGCGATCGGCGACAAGGAGCGTGCCGAACACGACGAGCGAGCGGAGGTGGTCGACCTCATCGGCGACGTCGCTGACCGCTCCGCGGTGATCGTCGATGATTTCTCGATCTCCGCCGGCACGTTGGTGGAGATCGCCGAGGAACTCGACCGGCGTGGTGCACGGGACATCGTCGCCGTGCTGTCCCACGGGGTGTTCGCGGGTGCCTCGATGGAGCGGATCGACGCCAGCCCGATCCGGACCGTGCTGGTGACGGATTCGGTCGAGAACCAGCCGGTGATCCTCAGCGACCGGATCCGGATCGTCTCGGTCGCCCCGCTCTTCGCGGAAGCGATCCGTCGCATCCACGAGCACGAGAGCCTCAGCGTGCTGTTCGCCCCCTGAGCCCTGACCGCGGCCACCACCTGGCCGGGGGTGCCGGGGGCGGTCCGAAGGGGCCGTGCCCGGGCCGCCCCCGCCACGCCCTACCAGTAGTAGCGACGCGGTCCGACCGAGCGGTCGAGCACGCCCAGGACCGTCAGGATCAGGCCGATCACGGTCAGGATCCCTCCGATCGTCCAGAGCACGCCGATGTCCAAGAGCACGGCGAGGATCAGGAGAAGGACTCCCAGGGTGAGCATGGTCTGCCTTTGCGATCGTCGGTTCCCGCACCGGGCATCGGCTGCGGGGCTGATGAGCATCATGGACCCACGATCGCGCCGCGTCCCGTCGGTCGCCGCCAACGACTGGACGGGTGTCCGGAGGGACTCGTCCGGCGGGTGGTCGTCTGGCCAGGACGAAGGCCGCGCGGCGCCAGCGACCCAGGCGGATCGGCGCCGGTGAGGTCTCAGGCGGCACCGGGGAGGACGACGTCGGCGGCCTCAGCGACCCTGCGGTACCACCTGGCAAGGCTGTCGATCGTCTCGTGGGCGTTCAGCCCACTCGGGTTGGGCACCACCCAACAGGTCGCGCCACCGAGGCGCTCCGGCTGTTCTCCCAGCGATGCCTCGGGCCGACGGAAGCCCGTGCGGAACGCCGTGACCCCGGCGACCGCCACCACGTTCGGCTGCCAGGACCGGATCCGCTCGCCCACGGCGTCCGCCCCGGCGCGTAGCTCGCTGCTCGAAAGCTCGGACGCCTTCGCGGTCGCTCGCTGCACGAGGTTGGTGATCGCGATGCCACGATCGACCAGGTGCTCTCGGTCGGGGTCGGTCAGGCCGTCGACCCGGTCGAGCTCACGGTCGGTGATCCGGGCGGCGTACAGCGCCGGGTAGAACCGGTTCGAGGGATGAGCGAAATGGGACTGCGTCGCCGCGGTCCACAGGCCCGGGTTGATGCCGACGAACACCAACCGTGGCCGCCCACCCACCAGGTCCGGCACCTCGGCACCCCGGTAGGCGAGCAGTTCCTCCCGCGTGAACCTGCGTGGCACCGTGCGCCCTCTCCCCTGCCGGACCGTCACCGCTCAGGTGACCGGCCGTTCCAACCAGTCGATCGCGTCTTCGAGCGTCTCGACCGGTACCAGCGACATCCCGTCGAACTCCATGCCCTCCAGTTGGTCGGCTTGCGAGGCGGGGAAGAACATCACGTCGGCGTCGGCACGATGCGCGGCCCTGGCCTTGGTCGGCAGACCGCCGATCCGCGTGACGGTTCCGTCGCCGCGGATACCACCGGTGCCGGCGATGTGTCGCCCCTGCGCGATGTCGCGGCCCGAGACGTCAGCGTAGGTGGTCAACGCGACCATCAGGCCGTGGGACCGGCCCAGCGAGAGGTTCCGGAACCAGTCGACCGGGAGCCGCTGGGCGAACTTGAACGAGATGCCCGCTTCGAGATCCAGGGGGGCGGTGTCGAGGGTGTTGACCTCCCGGTAGGGGAGCTGGGGCCCCGGTGCGGTGAACTCCCTCCCGTCCGGCAGCTCGAACGCGAAGGCCCGGGGGCTCGCCTGTGCGGCACTGGTCGGCAGCCCGGCCTCCGCTTCCCAACCACTCATGGCCTCCTCCCAGGCCTCACGGTTGGTCAGCGCCCGCCCGTCGATGGACACGATCAACGCGGACTGCGGATAGCCCTCGATGTAGGGGTCACGAGCCTCCACGATCAGACCGAGCGGGACGTCCCGGCCGGCGGCACGCAAACCGATCGCTGCGGCGGCGGGTTCGGCCAGCGACGGGCTGACGGTCACCGACCCTTCGCGCAGGTCGCGGGACGGCACGTCGCTGCCGAGCAGTCGGGCCCAGAGCGCTTCGCCGACCAGCTGTGGCCGGCCGACGCTCAGCCAGGTCCACCGCCCGTCCGGCTCGATGGTCCGCCCGTCGACCTCCAGCCGGCCATCGAGCCGCCACGCGGTCCCTGGCGTTATGTCATCGCTGACGTGGATCCACGGGATCGGCAGCAGCAGCACGGCCATCGAGAGGACCGCCACCCGCAACGCCCAACGTCGCCGCCGGTGTCGACCTCGGCGACGACTGGCTCGCTGGTGGGATCGCTTCAGCGACATCCGGGACGGTCACCCTCGACACGACGGCCACCGCCCGCAGGCGGTGGCGTCGTGGCTGCGGACGCGGATCCGGCTACAGGTCCTCATCGAGGTCGTCGTCCATGCCGTCGTCGAGTTCGCCGTTGAGGTCGGCGTCGTCGGGATCCTCGACCTCGCAAGCGACCGCGCCGAGCGCGAGCGGCACCGCGGCGACCAGGGCGATCTTGCTCGAGAGCTTGCGGTTCATCTGCCGTCCCTCCTGCTGGGCGAAACCCGCTGGCGCGGGTTCTCTCCAACGTAGGCAGTCCTGACCGGTGTGCAACCTGCCCGGGCCGGCCCCTGGTCCATGACCGAACCGCGGGGGCAGGTCGGGCACACACGCCTGCCGGCTCAGACTCGATCGCCCTGTCCCGACGGGCAGGCTCCACACGGTTCGGGCAGCGGCGATGGCTCTACGCTGGGGCGGGCCTGCTACCGCCCACGCCGTCCCCGACGGAGGGTTCGCACGTGTCCGAGCAACTGGCCCAGTACCCCACGAACCACGTCGTCGGCATCGCCGCGGACGAGGCGACCGTGGCTGCCTGCCGCGACGCCGTCGAAGGGACGGAGCTCACCTCCTCCTCGATCGAGGTCCTCGCTCCCGAGGATCGAGACCAGGTCATCACCCCACCGGAGTCCGACGTCGATCCGCTCCTGCGACGCGTCCGGAAGCTGTTCGGTGACGAGACCCCGCACCTGGAGTCGCTGGCGACCGCGCTGCGCAACGGCGCCTACGTCGTGACCGTCGAACTGCCCGACCCCGACGACGTCGGCGACGAGCCGCATGCCGCGGGCAAGCAGCTGATCGGCGACGCGCTCCGGGATGCTGGAGCGGCCGACATCACCTACTTCGGTCGCTGGCAGGTGGAGCAGCTCGCCCAACGGGCGTGAGGGTCAGCTCCCGAACGGCCCCATCCACCCCCACGGAGTGATCCAGGGGGCCTCGCGGCGCCCACCGGAGCAGTGGATCTCCTTCACGCGGCCGCGCGCGTCCTGCTCGATCCCCGTGAGGTAGCGGCACGACAAGCACTCCTCGAAGGCCACGTCGCGACGCCGCTCGGGGCAGCCGACCAGGCCGACCGAGTCGACCAGGTGGGTGCTCACGGCCCGCCGTTCGGTGCGCATGCCCGCCCCTTCCACGTCCTTCGCCAGGTCCATCCGACCTCGGCAGCGAGCGTGCACCAACGGGACTGCACCGGCCAGGGTCCGACGGCCCTCACGCGATGGACGGCGTCACCCGTCAGCGACCGTGCCCGGCGCGCGGATCTCCACCTCACCGGCGCGGCGACCCTCCAGATCGAGGATCGTCAGCTCCCAGCCGTCATCCGTCGTGACGCGATCGCCGACCTGCGGCAGGCGCCCCAGCCGTTCGACCATCCAACCGGAGACCGTCTCCGCGTCGCTCCCGTCCAGCTGAACGCCGGTGGTCCGGTTGACCTCGTCGCGACGGAGGGTTCCGGGGACGACCCAGCGGCGATCGTCGGTCGCGGTCGGTACCTGCTCGTCGTCGAACTCGTCGGTGATCTCACCGACGAGTTCCTCCAGGACGTCCTCGAGCGCGAGGACGCCGGCCGTGCCACCGAACTCGTCGACCACGAGCACCGCGTGCGTCCGGTCATCGAGCATGTCACGGAGGAGCCGCTCCAGGTCACGGGACTCCGGCACGGCCGGGATCGGTCGCAGCAGGTCGGTGAGTTCGAGCCGCTCGAGTTCGTCGTCGTCACGGATCAGCGCGTCCTTGACGTGCAGCAGGCCCACCATGTGGTCGATGTCCTCGTGGTAGACCGGGATTCGCGTGTGTCCGGTCGCATGCGCCAGCTCGAGCACCTCACGGACCGAGGTCGTGTCCTCGACCGCATGCAGATCGACGCGGGGAGTCATCGCCGCTTCCGCATCGATCGATGCCAGCCGCAGCGCCGCCCCCAGCAGGCGAGCGTCCTGCGGTGCGATCGTCCCGACGTCCTGTGACTCCGCCAGTGCCAGCGCCAACTCCTGCGGTGAGTGGACCAGCTTGTGTTCGTCCACCGGTTCGACCTTCACGAGACGGACGAGCGCGTTGGCCACGCCGTTGAGCAGCAGGATCAACGGGCGCAGGATCGCCACGAACCAGCCGAAGGGGCGGGCCAGCGCGAGCGCGACCCCTTCGGCGCGGGCGATGGCGACGTTCTTCGGCGCCATCTCACCGATCACCATGTGCAGGAACACCGTGATCGACAGGGCGATCACGACGGCCACGATCGGCACGACCCCTGGCGGGAGACCGACCCCGCCCAACAGGTCGGCGAACAACGCGGCCAGGGCTGGCTCGGCGATCGCTCCCAGCCCCAGGGAGCACGCCGTGATGCCCAGCTGAGCGCCGGAGAAGGTCACCGAGAGCTCCGTGAGCGCCCGCAACGCCGCTTTGCCGGCCCGATCACCGGACTCGGCCACCTCCTCGATCCGACCACGGCGCGCCGCGAGCAGCGAGATCTCCACGGCGACGAAGAACCCGTTGGCCAGGAGCAGGAACAGCCCGACCACCACGGCCGTCCACGAGAACGAGGCCATGACCGCGTCCTCGACCGACACCGCCAGCAGCGGGATCATCGCTGCTCCTCCGGCCCGACGTCCGGATCGGTCACCGCCGTGGAGGACGGCAGTTCGCGCACCGTGAGCTCGGTGATCCGCACGCCCTCGAGCCGCGTGACCGTCAGCTCGAGTCGACCGACGACCACCACCTCACCGGGCTCGGGGATGTGCCCGAGCTGGTCGAGGACGAAGCCGGCGATCGTCTCGTACTCGCCCTCCGGCAGCTCCTGCCCGAAGAGCTCACCGACCCGGTCGACCCGCAGCGAGCCCTGCACCAGGTGACGGCCGGCGCCGATACGTCGGACCAGATGGCCGGCCCGGTCGAACTCGTCCTCGATCTCGCCGACCAGTTCCTCCAGGACGTCCTCGAGGGAGACGATGCCGGCCGTGCTGCCGTACTCGTCGATGACCAGCGCCAGCGTGCGCCGCTCCCGCCGCAGATCCGTCAGCAAGCCTCGTAGGGACTCGGACTCCGGCACGGCCAGCATCGGCGTCGCCAGCTCGATCACGGGCGTGGTGGCGTGCTCCTCGAGCCGCACCCCGGTGAGGTCCTTGACATGGACGCTGCCGAGCACCTCGTCCTCGGTCACGCCGCGGACGGGGAAGCGGCTGTGTCCGGTCCGCCTGGCCGCGGCCCGCAGTTGGGCCAGCGTGTCGTCAGCGGTCAGCCACACCACATCGGGGCGGGGGACCATCACCTCGCCCACCCGACGATCGCCGAGCTCCACCGCCCGACCGAGCAGTTCGACCTGTTCCTCGGTGAGGCTGCCCTCCTCGCCGGACGCCGCGATGATCCGGGCGAGCTCGTCCAGGCTGTGACCGGCTTCGAGCTCCTCGGCGACCTCCACGCGCAGGATCCGTTCGGCGAACGCCTCCGCCGCGGCGTCGAACAACCGGACCACCGGCCCGAAGACCAGGCCGAACGTGCGGGTGAACGGCACCACCGCCAGCGCCACACCCAGCGGCCGGGAGATAGCGAGGTTCTTCGGGAACAGCTCGCCCATCACCATCTGCAGGGCGGTCGACAGCAGCAGCGTGGCGGTGACCGCCAGCGGCAACGCCGCCTGCTCCGGGAGCCCGACGACGTCCAGCAGCGGCCGCACCAGCGTGTCACCGATCGTTCGCTCGGCGATGTAGCCCACCAGCAGCGAGGTCGCGGTGATCCCGAACTGCGCCACCGACAGCGCGAACGTGACGTCCGACAGCTCGCGACTGACCAGCTTCGCCCGTCGTTCACCGCTGGCGGCACGGGCCTCCACGTTCGGTCGGCGGACCGAGACCAGGGAGAACTCGGCCGCGACGAACAGCCCGTTGGCCCCGATCAGGACCGCGACCAGCATGAGGCCGACGGCACCGTTCACGCCGTCGGCACCTGATCGGGAGGGTCACTGTCCATCGGATGCAGGCTACTTGCCGACGACCGTGCGCCCGAGCACGCCTCCACGACGACGATCAACGCGCCTCGAACGTGGCATCGCCGTACACGCCGCTGAGCTCGTCCGGTTCGATGCGCGTCCACGGAGCAGGCGGGATCGCCTCGCGGCCACCGGCGTTCACCTCCGGGTCCAGTTCGACCGTCTGCTGGGGTCGGCGCTCCACCGCATCCTCACGACGCTCCAGCACGAGGTCGACCGAGAGCACGCCCTGGGCAGCGAGCGGTCGCTCGTCCGACGCCTGCAGCGTGGTCCGACACCGCACCTGCTCCGTGCCGTCCTGCCACAGGACGTCCGTGACGAACCCGGCTCGTGGCTCGGCGTCGATGCCTCGGCCTCGCCCCCGACGGGCGGAGGCTAGCGGGCAGCCGTCGCCGAGGCCGGGAGCAGCTCCACGGCATGCCGACGCATGTCGAACGACGGATCCATCAGCGCGGTCATCCCCAGACCGGTCAACGCGGCCAGCATCAACTCGGCGCGTCGCTCGGCCTCCTCCGGTGGGATCTGCGGCTCCTCGCGCTGCCAGGCGTCGGCGAACCGCTCGACACGACGGCGGTGGCTACGCAAGACCCGCGCGGCGATCGCGGGATCGGTCAACCCCCGACCCGCCAACTGCAGGTAGATGCGGGCGATGGGAGATGAGCCGGTCATGAACGCCACGAACGCGTCCACGAGATCCGCCAGCGAATCGCTCCCGACGCCGGCCGGGTCCGGGTCGACGGCCTCGATCGCCTCGCGGACCACCTCGAAGACGGCGTCGTCCTTGGAGTCGAACAGGTTGTAGAAGCTGCCTGCTCCGACGCGCGCCTGGTTGGTGATGGCCTTGAGCGTCACGCCTTCGATACCGACCTCGGACAACAGTCGACGCGTCGCCGCCAGGATGCGTTCACGGGTCTCCAGACCCACGCGGTACCGGGCCACGACCTCTCCTTGACCGATCTGACGACACGCGAACGGTAGCGCGCGGGGTTCCGACGCTGCCCGACCCGGGCGGTCGAGGTGCGGACCGGGACTTGCAGAAATTGAGTGTACACTCCAATATGTAGCACGCGCTCCAAGATGGAGCCGTGGCCGGGACGTCTTCGCCCCGGCGGTCGAGACGCGTGAGGGAGCCGCGCGAGCGACGGTGGACCGAGAGAGGACGCAACGTGAGCCACTACCGCAGCAACCTCCGTGACATCGAGTTCAACCTCTTCGAGGTGCTCGGTGCCGATGACTACTTCGGCACGGGGCCCTTCGACAACGTCGACGGCGAGCAGGCCCGGATGCTGCTCAGCGAACTCGACCGCTTCTGTCGCGAATCGATCTGGGCGGACTCGTTCGCCGACGCCGATCGTCAGCCGCTCGAGCTCTCGCCTGAAGGTGACGTCACCATCCCCGAGCGCCTGGACGCTGCGCTCCGCGCCTTCTACGAAGCCGGTTGGCACCTCATGCCGCTACCGACCCACCTCGGCGGTTCCGGCGCACCGCCCACCATCCGTTGGGCTGGCACCGAACTGCTCGCCGGAGGCCATGCCACCGCCAGCCTGTGGCCGATCGGCTCGCTGATGGGCGGCATCATCGACGAGATCGGCACCGAAGGGCAGCAGGAACGTTTCGGGCGTCCGATGGTCGAGCGGTGCTGGGGCGGCACGATGGTCCTGACCGAGCCCGATGCCGGCTCCGACGTCGGCGCCGGCACCACCAAGGCCACGTTCGTGGAGAAGGCGGGTGCCGACGACCTCGGCGCCGTCTACCACCTCGAAGGCGTCAAGCGGTTCATCACCTCCGCGGACGCCCAGACCCACGAGAACACCGTCCACCTGGTGCTGGCCCGCCCCGAGGGCGCTGGCCCCGGCACCAAGGGCCTGAGCCTGTTCCTGGTGCCCAAGCGGCACGTCGACACCGACGGCAACATCGGTGAACGCAACGGCGTGCGGGTCTCCAACCTCGAGAAGAAGATGGGTATCAAGGGCTCGGCCACCTGCGAGCTCTCGTTCGGCCTGGACGGCACCCCGTGCGTCGGCTACCTCGCCGGCGACGTCCACGCGGGCATCAAGCAGATGTTCCTCGTGATCGAGTACGCCCGGATGATGGTCGGCACCAAGGCCATGGCGACGCTGTCCACCGGCTACCTCAACGCGCTCGACTACGCCAAGGTCCGCGTCCAGGGTGCGGACATGACCGAGATGGCCGACAAGACCGCGCCCAAGGTCGAGATCATCAACCACCCGGACGTGCGCCGGATGCTGATGGAGCAGAAGGCCCACGCCGAAGGCATGCGCGCGCTGGTGATGTACGCCGGCTGGGTGCAGGACCAGGCACAGCTCGCCTCCTCGCACGACACGGATGACGGGGCGGACCACGACGAGCACGATCGGTGGATCGCCCGAGAGGACCTGCTGCTTCCGCTCGTCAAGGGCTACTGCTCGGAGAAGGCCTACGAGCTGCTGTCACTGTCACTGCAGACCTTCGGCGGCTCCGGCTACACCCAGGACTACCCGATCGAGCAGTACATCCGCGACGCACGGATCGACAGCCTCTACGAGGGCACGACCGCGATCCAGGCGCTCGACCTGCTGTTCCGCAAGATCGTCCGCGATCAGGGCACGACCCTGACCTGGCTGGCTGATCAGATCCGCGAGGTGGTCAAAGCTGGCGGCGACCAGGACCCGTTCGCCGGCGAGCGGCGACAGCTCGGCGAGGCGCTCGAACAGGTACAGGGCCACCTCGGGGTGCTGATCCAGCACGCGATGGCGTCCCAGGACGAGGCACAGCGCACCGAGATCTACAAGACCGGCCTGCACAGCACCTCGTTCCTCGAGTCCTTGGCCGAGGTCACGATCGGCTGGCTGCTGCTGCGCCACGCGGAGATCGCCAGCGACCGACTCGAGGCCGACGCGGCGGGCGCCGACGAGGGGTTCTACCGCGGCAAGGTCGCCACCGCCCGCTGGTTCGCCCGCAACGTCCTGCCGAAGGTCGCGCTGCGCAAGGCGGGGGCCGAGCAGGAGGACGGCGCGCTGATGGACCTGCCCGCGGAAGCGTTCTGACCGGCAGCCGCCCACGCCCGTGTGAGCTGGGGCCCGGACCCGGGCGGGTCCGGGCCTCAACTCGTCGGCGGGCCGGGCGCCCGGACGATGGCTGCGGCGTGTGGCTGCCGACGCTCATCGACCGTGTCGGGGTACCGTTGTCGGTTGCGTCCGCGACCGCGGACCGGGACCGGTGTGGACCGGTCCCACGTCGGCTGTGGGGGATCGGATGAGCTCAGGTTCACGGGCGTCCCGCGGCGGCGAACGGCGGGGGTCGACGGCCTCGACCAAGAAGGCCGCCCACCCGCGGCGCCGTCGCTGGCGTCGTTGGCTGCTCGGCCTGCTGGTCGTCCCGTTGCTGGCCCTCGGAGCGGTCGGGCTGCTGGCCTTCTACCTGATCTTCTCCAGCGTGCCTCTGCCGGACGACCTCACCACGACGTCCTCGGTCGTCCATGACAAGGACGGCGAGGAGGTCGGCGGCCTCCTCGGCGAACTCGCACGCGAGGACGTCCCCTTGGGATCGCTGCCCGACCACGTGCCGTCGGCGGTGCTCGGCGCCGAGGACCGCGGCTTCTACGACCACTACGGCGTCTCGGTCCGTGGCGTCGCACGAGCCTTGTTCACCAACGTCCGAGCCGGAGAGGTCCAGGAGGGTGGCTCCACGATCACCCAGCAGTACATCAAGAACGCGGCGCTCGCCCCGGATCAGACCTACACCCGCAAGGTCGAGGAAGCGGCCCTCGCGATCAAGATGGAGCGTGAGTTCGACAAGGACGAGATCCTCGAGAGCTACCTCAACACGATCTACTGGGGCCGCGGCACCTTCGGGATCGAGGCCGCCGCCCGCACCTACTTCGATGTGCCTGCGGCCGAGCTCAGCCCCAACCAGGCGGCGACCCTCGCGGGGATCATCGCCGCACCGGAAGGGTTCGACCCGGGGGACAACCCGGAGCGGGCCGACGAACGCCGTCGATTCACCCTCAACGGCATGCGCGAGATGGGGCATCTGACCGAGGAGGAGTACCAGCAACTCGTCGACGAGGGCCTCCCGGAGGTCAGCGACCGTGCGGTGATCGACCAGGGCCCCAACGCCTACTACCTCGACGCCGTCCGGCGCGAGCTCGGGTCCAACCCGTCGTTCGCACAAGGCGAGGTGTTCCGGGGGCTGCGGATCCACACCGAGCTGGACCCGTCGATGCAGTCCGCCGCGCAGCAGGTGCTGGCGGAGGCGGTCACCGAAGGCCCGACCGACACGGGCGCGATCGTGAGCATCGACCCGGCCACGGGCGGCGTCCGCGCGGTGGCTGGTGGGCCGGACATCGACCAGCAGACGTTCAACACCGCGATCCGGGCGGTGCGTCAGCCAGGGTCGACGTTCAAGACCTTCACGCTCCAGGCCTTCATGGACGCAGGCTGGTCTCCCGACTCGACGTTCGCCGCCCCCGCGGAGATCGAGATCGAGGACGAAGACGGTGATGACGCCACCGTCCGCAACTTCGGCGGATCGAGCTTCGGTGAGCAGACGGTGCGGCAAGCCACCGCCTCCTCGACCAACACCGTCTACATGCAGATGCAGGAGGAGATCGGCCGTGGCGCCGTCATCGACGCGGCCAGCGCGGCCGGCCTGCCGGTGGACGCCTCCGACGAGATCCACAGCACCGACCGCAGTGGACCGGTCCTCCAGCCGTTCGCCACGTTGACGCTCGGGGTCGCGTCCATCACGCCGCTGGAGATGACCAGCGCACACGCCACCTACGCCGCCGATGGGCAGCGGGTCCGTCCGCGGTTCGTCACCCGCGTCGAGGATCTGGACGGCCGGGTTCTCTACGAGCCGGGACCCCGCGATTCCCAGTCGGTCGACACGGAGATCGCCCGCGCGGTCACCGACGTCCTCACGGGCGTGGTCACCGGGGGCAGCGGCACCAACGCGGCGCTCGAGGACGGCCGCCCCGTCGCCGGCAAGACCGGGACGACCCAGGAGGGTCGCGACGTCTGGTTCTCCGGCTACATCCCGCAGCTGTCGACCAGCGTGTGGCTCGGCAACCTCGACAACTCCCCCATCGAAGCGGAGAACGCCACGGGTGGTGGGCTCGCCGCACCGGTGTGGCGCGACTACATGAACCGTGCCGTCGAGGGCATGGACATCGTCGAGTTCACGCCGCCGTCGATCGATCTGGAACTGCTCGACGGCGAGCCCGAGGAGGAGTGCCCCGAGGGCTACTCCTTCGCCGACCCCCCGAGCGAGGCCGACGAGGACGGCTTCTTCCCCGACATCCTCGTCGACATCACCGACGAGGACGGCCGCCCCTGCGTCGAGGACAAGCCGGAACTCGAGCAGTGCCCGGCCGGCTACGAGTTCGCCGACCCGCCGACGGAGGAGGACGAGTTCGGGCGCTTCCCGGACGTCCTCGACGAGCCGCGGGACTTCCAGGGTCGTCCCTGCGTCGAGGTGCTCGGCGAGCCTGAGGAGGAGGAAGAAGAGGAAGAGGAAGAGGAAGAGGAGGAACCGGACGAGCCCGACGAACCGGACGAGCCCGACGAACCGGACGAGCCGGACGAGCCCGACGAACCGGACGACCAGAGCGGTGACGGTGACGGCGACGACGCCGGGACCTCGGGCTCCGACGAGGCCGGGACGTCCGACACCGACGAGCCGTGATCAGTACCGGTCGCGCAGGTCGGTCACCGAACCGGTGGGCACCGAGCGGTCATCGAGCAGCGCCCAGAAGGCCCGGGCGGCGACGTCGGGGGCGATGAGCTCCCCGTCCTCGTGGAGTTGGTGGAACCTCGCCACGTTGGGGAAGTCGGCCTCGTCGGTCGCGCGGATGGCCTCCTGCATCGGGGTGGCGACGACACCGGGCGCGACCGAGAGCACGCGCACACCACCACGCTGCTCCTGCTCCGCGCCGACGGTCCGCACCCACTGGTCCACGGCTGCTTTGGCGGCACCGTACGACGACCAACCCGGGTAGGGGTTGCCAGCCGCGCCGGAGGAGACCAGGGCGAGCTCCGCTCGCGTGTCGACCCGCCGCAGCGCAGCCAGGACGTGGTGTCCCAGCACCTGGACGGCCGCCGCGTTGAGCAGCACGTTGCGCGTGTAGGCATCGGCGTCGACCTCCCCGACGAACCCGATCGGCTCGAGGGTGCCGGCCGACTGCACGACCGTGATCCGGTCCCAGGACCGCTCGACGATGCGGGCCGCGAGCGTGGCGGCGACCGCGGCCCACTGCGACGGATCGCTGAGGTCGGCCGCGACGTGTTCGTCAACGACGTCGGAGGTGCCCGAGCGGCTGACGTCGATGCGGTGGCTGGACTCCGGGGCGTTGGCGAGCAGCGCTCGCCCGATGCCGCTGGAGCCGCCGGTGACGATGACCAGGTTCGACATGGCGCACATCGTAGGGACCCGCGGGCGGCGCCGTCACGGTGACGGGAGGACCTGCTGCAGGAACCGCAGCACCCGGGCGGCGAACCGCTCCCCCGCCTGTTCCGGGAAGGCGTGGCCGAGGCCGGGGAACCACTCCATCGCGACGTCCGGTAACCCGGCCGCCAGGTCCCGGCTGTTGCCCGGGAGCACCACCTCGTCGCGATCGCCGGCGAGCACCAGCGCCGGCACCGTCACCCCGGACAGCCGGTCGCGCGCATCGTGCGCGGCACAGGCGGCGGACAGGGCGAGGTGGCGTTCCACGAGCGCCCGGCTGGGTGGGTCCGGCGGGGCCGCCCCGAGCAGCGCGATCCGGTCCTCGCGAGCCTGGCCGGTGAACGACCGCTCGACCGCGTCCCGGGCGAACCCGACGTGGTCACCCGTGGCGACCAGCCGCTCCCAGCGTCGAAGCACCGCCTGCAGGTGCGTGTCCGCAGCGGCGGTGGTGGCCGAGAGCACCAGCCCGGCGACCAGGTCGGGTCGCTCCACGGCCAGGTGCTGCGCGACCATCCCGCCCATCGAGTGGCACACCAACACCACCGGCCGGTCCACGAGCCGCTCCAGCGCCCCGGCGGCGTCAAGCGCCAGGTCACGGGTGGTCGGGCGGTTGTGGATCGGCGACCGGTGCGACAGCACCAGACCTCGGTAGCCGGTCAGCGGCACCGGGGCATCAGCGAACGACCGTCGCGCCGCCGGCTCGGTCACCGGCGCGAGCCCGTCGCTCAACCCGGGGAGGAGCACCACCGGCGCGCCGTCGGCGTCGCCGAGCTCGAGCACGGCCACCTCGGCGTCGGCGACGTCGAGGTGCTGCACGGCGGGCACGGGTGCGATGCTCGGACCTCCCCTGGGGCGGCGCGGGACGGACCCTACGGGCCCGGACGTGACCACGCCCCGATCGGTCCGCCAGCGTCAGCTGGCCGTCGCCCGACCGCCCGGCGATGGCCGATGGGTACCGTCACCGTCCGTCACCGGCAGCACGGAAGGGGTGGCGGTGAGCGAGGTGGAAGCCCGATCGTCGCGGTGGCCGCTCCTGCTGGGCATCGTGGCGTTGCTGCTGACGGGCGCGCTGGCGCTCCTGGGCGGCTGGCTTTGGATCCTCGACGGCGCCGCGGACGACGGCGTGGGCAACGGCGCCACCAACGGGCGCGTCAGCTACCCAGCCGCCGCACAGGACGGCTACGCCGTGTGGGAACGCAACGACGACGGGGTGCCGGTCCGCTGGGACCCGTGCGAGCCGATCGAACTGGTGCTCGCCCCCGACGGGTGGCCGGACGGGACCCGCGCCGACCTGGACGCCGCCATCGACACGCTCGGGCGCGCGAGCGGGCTCGACCTGGAGATCGTCGGCACGACCGACGAGCGGCCCAGCGGCTCGCGGCTGCCGTACCAACCGGAGCGCTACGGCGAGCGATGGGCGCCGGTGCTCATCGCCTGGGCCGAACCTGGGGAAGCGGGGCTGCCGCTGCGCGACATCGATCGCGGAGTCGCGGTGCCCGTCGCGGTCGGCACCGAGGGTGACCGCACGTACGTCAGCGGCCAGGTCGTCTTCAACGTCGACCGCGACGACCTGGAGTGCGGCAGCGCCGACCGGAGCTCATCCTGGCGAGCGACGATCCTCCACGAACTGGCGCACCTACTCGGCCTGGCGCACGTCGACGATCCTGACCAGCTGATGTACACCTACCCCGGCGAGGGGCCCGTGATCCTCGGCGACGGCGATCTCCGAGGTCTCGAGGCGGTCGGCGAACGGCACGGCTGCCGGACGACGCCGCCGGCCGGCGCCGTCGAGGTCACACCCACCCCCTGACGGTCGCACGCCCAAGCGACGGAGAAGCCGGGGCCGTCGACAGCTGCCGTCAGCCCGGGAGGCTGGCCGAGGCGCCGGACGCCCCACCATCGACCGGCAGGATCGCCCCGGTGATCCACGACGCCTGGTCGGAGAGGAGGAAGGTGACCGCCCGCGCGACGTCCTCGGGCTCACCGAGGCGCTGGAGCGGGTGCATGGCCGCGACCGCCTGCTCGTCGCTGGTCCAGAGCAGCTCCGAGAGCCGGGTACGCACGATCGCAGCGGCGACGGCGTTGACGCGGACTCCGGGCGCGAGCTCGTGTGCGAGCTGGCGGACCAGGTGGTGCAACGCCGCCTTGGAGACGTTGTAGGCGCCGATGACTGGGCTCGGTCCCAGGCCGCCGACCGAGCCTATACCCACGATCGCTCCTCCCCGCTCGTGCATCGACGCGTGCCACGCGTGCCGGACCCAGAGCAGGGGGGCCCGCAGGTTGACCTCCCAGGTCTTGTCGACCGCGGACATCTCCACGTCCGTGAGGGCGCCACCAGCCGGGTTCGTCCCGGCGTTCAGCGCGAGCAGGTCGCAGGAGCCGAACCGCTCGACGGCGGTCGCGACCGCCGCCTCCACGTGTGCCTCGTCGGAGGCGTTGCCGACGACCGGCACGACACGATCCCCGAGCCGCTCGGAGAGCGGCTCGAGGGTGTCGGCCTTGCGTCCGGTGATCACGACCCCGGCGGCGCCGGCGTCCAACAGCTGGCTGACGATGGCCTCCCCGATGCCCCGGCTGGCACCGGTCACGAGCGCCACCTTGCCATCGACCCGAACCTCCACCGTGCCTCCCTCGTCGCGGTCGAGAGCGGACCATAGCGGCGGTGCTCGCGCGGACCGCTACCGCGCCGCGGCCTCGATCTCGCGCGCGAGCTCGAGGTCCTTGTCGGTGACCCCTCCGGCGTCGTGGGTGGTCAACGCCACCGTGACCGTCGAGTACACGTTGGTCAGCTCCGGGTGATGGTCGGCCGCATCGGCCGCGTCCGCGATGCGGTTGATGAACGCGATCGCCTCCCGGAAGCCGTCGAACCGGTACTCGCGTGCGATGCGCTCGCCGTCGAGCTGCCATCCCGGGAGGTCGGTCAGCGCGTCGTTGATGGTGGACTCGTCCAGGATGCTCATGGCTGGGATACTCCTCGCTCGGTTGGCCAGGGCTCGCTTCGGTCACGACCATCGCACCGTGCGCACCGGCAGGCAGGCCCGACCCGCCAGGCGCCCGGTCGCGAAGCACGAGGGTGGCCCGTCGAGGACGCCACGTCGACCCGAGTCCGAGCGACGAACGAACGATGAGGCCAGTGTGCGCGAACTACCGATGTTCCCACTCGGAACGGTCCTTTTCCCTCACATGGTGCTGCCGTTGCACGTCTTCGAACCCCGGTACCGCTCGCTGATGCACGACGTGCTCGGGGACGACCGCGAGTTCGGTGTGGTCCTGATCTCGCGCGGCCACGAGGTCGGGGGCGGCGATCTGCGCACCGACGTCGGCACGATCGCACGCATCCTGCGGGCCGACGAGTTCGATGACGGACGCTGGCTGACGATCGCGATCGGTACCAGCCGCTTCCGTGTGGAGGACTGGCTGCCGGACGCGCCCTATCCTCGTGCCCACGTCGAGACGCTCGAGGACGAGCACTGCGACGACGACGTCGCCCCACGCTGGCAGGAGCTGATCCCGCTGGTCCGTCGGGTCCTCGCGTTGCAGGACCGACTCGGCGAGGATGGGGTGCCACCCGACTTCGAACTCGCCGAGGACGCCGAGGTCGCCTGCTGGCAAGCCGCCGTCATGGCACCACTCAACAGCTACGACGCCCAACGGGTCCTGGCGACCGATCGATGCGCTGACCGTCTCGATCTGCTCGAAGGGCTCCTCTTCGGCCTGGAGGAGTCACTGCGCTTCCGCCTGGCCGACGACCTCTGACCCGTCGAAGACGGAGGAACCCCGTGGACCTCGACGACGCCCGTCGTTTCCTCGCAGAACACCATCAAGCCGTCATGCACACCTACCGGGAGGACGGCTCACCGCAGCTGTCCCCGGTCGCGGTGACCGTCGATGACGAAGGTCATGCGATGGTCTCGACCCGCGAGACCTCGGTGAAGGTCACCAACCTCGACCGCGATCCCCGCACCTCTCTGTGCGTGTTCACCGACGCCTTCTACGGCGGCTGGGTCCGCGTGGACGGCACCGCGGAGGTGTTGCATCTGCCGGAGGCGATGGACGAGCTCGAGGACTACTTCCGTCGGATCAACGGCGAGCACCCCGACTGGGAGGAGTACCGGGCCGCGATGACCTCCGAGCGGCGTGTGCTGGTGCGCATCGATCTCACCGACGCCGGACCGGACGTCGCCGGCTGAGCCGGACGCGACCACCGCGCGGAACGGATCACGCGATACCGTTCCACCTCGACCAGAGCGCGCACACCGAGCGCCACGCCGGCCGAGGAGCGAGACGTGCGGACCTCACCGTTCACCGAACAGCACGAGCTGCTCCGCGCGTCGATCCGGGCCTTCGTAGAGGGCGAACTCGCTCCCCACGCCCGCGAGTGGGAGGACGCCGGCTGGATCGCCGACTGGGTGTGGCCACGGATGGGCGAACTCGGCCTGCTCGGGCTGAGCGTGCCAACCGGATGGGGCGGTCAGGGAGGTGACTACTGGTCGACCGTGGTGCTCGCGGAGGAGCTGCCACGGTGCGGATCCGGTTCGCTGCCGATGGCGATCGGGGTCCAGACCGACATGGCGACGCCGCCGATCCTGAAGTTCGGCACCGAGCAGCAGAAGCGCGACTACCTCGCCCCGGCGATGCGGGGTGAGAAGGTCGCCTCGATCGGTATCAGCGAGCCCGACGCCGGCTCGGATGTGCGCGCCATCCGCACCCGCGCCCGCCCGGACGGGGACGGCTGGGTCATCGACGGCGCCAAGGTGTACATCACCAACGGGGTCCGGGCGGACTTCGTCACGATGGTCGTCCGCACCGCGGAGGCCGACCGGGACGATCCGTGGGGCGGCCTCTCGCTGTTCCTCGTGGACGCCGACCTGCCCGGGTTCGAGGTCGCCGAGAAGCTCGACAAGGTGGGCATGCGCGCATCCGACACCGCCCTGATCCACCTCGACGGGGTCCGGGTCCCCGGTGAGGCACTGCTCGGGGAACTGCACCACGGCTTCAAACAGATCATGTGGCAGCTCCAGGGCGAGCGGCTGATCGGCGCGATCGGTGGGGTGGCCTCCGCGCAGCTCGCGTTGGACGGCGCGCTGGCCTACGTCCAGGGCCGCGAGGCGTTCGGTCGGACGGTCGCGGACTTCCAGGTCACCAAGCACACGCTGGCCGACCTGGCGACGCGGATCGCCTCGGTCCGCGCGCTGGTCTACGAGGCCTGCGATGCCTGGAACCAGGGTCGCTACGACACCGAACGCATCGCCACGGCCAAGCTGATGGCCGCCCAGCTCTCCTTCGACGCGGCCGATACCGCCCTGCAGATGCACGGCGGCTACGGCTACAGCGCGGAGTTCGACGTCGAGCGCAGTTGGCGGGACGCCCGGCTCAGCCGCATCGGCGGTGGGGCCGACGAGGTGCAACGCGAGATCATCGCCAAGCACCTCGGTCTGTGAGCCGCGCCAGGGAGACCGATCCCCGACACCCGGACGAACCGACGATGAGGACCCGGCCGTGAGCGACCTCGACCTCTCCCCCACGACCACCGCAGACGGGCCGACGCTCCCGCTGTTCGGTGAGGAGCACGACCAACTGCGAGCGTCGGCCCGGGCGTTCGTCGACCGCGAGATCGTCCCCAACGTCGAGGCGTGGGAACGCGACGAGCAGGTCCCACGGGAACTGTTCGAGCGGGTCGGCGACGCCGGGTTCCTCGGGTTGGGTTTCGCGCCGGACGTGGGCGGGTCGGGCCCGGATCGGCTCGCGCAGGCGGTCTGGATCGAGGAGCTGGCGCGTGCGCTGTGCGGCGGGGTCGCCGCGGACCTCGGCGCGACCAGCGACCTGGCGGCCACCTACATCGACGCGGCCGGGACCGAGGCGCAGCGCGAGCGCTTCCTGCCACCGCTGCTCGCGGGCACACGGATCGGTGCGTTGGCGATCACCGAGCCGGGCGCCGGCTCCGACGTCGCCGGCATCACCACGCGAGCTCGCCGCGACGGTGACGGCTGGATCCTGGACGGATCCAAGGTGTTCATCACCAACGGGGCCCGCTGCGACGACGTCGTGGTCGCCGCGATGGTGTCACCCGACGATGGCGCTCCCGGCGACGATCCGCACGCCAGGTTGACGCTGTTCCTGGTGTCCGCGGACGCGGACGGCTTCGAGCGTCGACGCCTGCCCATGTTGGGGTGGCGGACCTCGTACACCGGTGAGCTGACCTTCGACGGCGTGCGGCTCGACGACGGCCGTCGGCTGGGCGACATCGGGGCCGGCTTCGGCCACGTCATGGCCGCGTTCGCCTGGGAGCGGCTGGCCATGTCCCTGGGCGCGGTCGCCAGCGCGGAGCGCACCCTCGAGCTCGGGATCGCCTACGCCCAGCAACGCGAAGCGTTCGGTCGACCCATCGCCCGCTTCCAGGTCTGGAAGCACCGGTTCGCCGACTGCCGGGCGAACATCGCGACCGGCCGTGCCCTCACCTACCAGGCGCTGCGCCTGGTCGTCGCCCAGGCCGAACGCGCCGACGCGGTCGACCCCACGGAGGTCGTCCGCACGGTCGCCATGGCGAAGCTCGCCACCCAGCGCCTCGCGTTCGAGGTGGCGGACGAGTGCCTGCAGGTGCACGGCGGCGCCGGCTACATGATGGAGTACCCGATCCAGCGCGTCTGGCGGGACACCCGCCTGGGCCCGATCGGCGGCGGCACCGACCAGATCATGCGCGGCACCATCGCCAAGACCCTGGGGCTCTGAGCGGGGTCGCTGCCCCGTCGGTCACGCTGACGCTCCCCGCGCCCCTGGCCTTCCACGTCGGACGGACCGCTCGAATCGACCACCAGCGGGAGGCCACCGGCTGGGACACCATCGACGTCCTACCCTCACCGCCTCGTCAACGTCCACGCAGGAGGTCGTCGTGGCCGTCCTGCCCTTCTACGGCACGGCCGAACCCGAACGTTCCGCGCTCGAGCGGCGCGCGATGGATCGCCCCGGTCGGGTCCTCGCCCGGCTCGACCAGCTGCTGCCCCGGACCGGTTCGGTGCTGGACGTCGGCGCGGGCGACGGGTGGACCGCCGGCCACCTCGCCGGCGACGGCCGATGGATCCTGGCGGTCGAGCCCGCCGCAGGCATGGCTGAGCGGGCCGCCTCCCACCCGGCGGTCACCTGGCTCCGCGGTGACGCCGGTGCGCTGCCCCTGGCCGACGGTGCGGTCGACGCGGCCTACGCCACCTGGGCGTACTTCTTCCCGAGCGTGATCGATCCCTCACGTGGGCTGGCGGAGCTCCACCGCGTCGTCCGACCCGGCGGCCCGATCGTGATCGTCAACAACGCCGGCGACGACGAGCTCACCCAGCTGGGTGTCGCCAGCGGTGGCGAGGATCCCGATTGGTTCGCCGACCGCAGGTTCGACGTCGAGGTGCTCGCCTCCGCGTTCGGCTTCGACGGGGAGGATCCGGACGCGGTCCGCGACCTGCTCACCCGCTACGCCGGTGACCCGGATCGCATCCCCGAGGAACCACCTACGCACCTCGAGCACCGTGTCCTGGTTGCCTCGGCCCGGTCGGCCGGTCCCCCACGGGTCCGTGTCCGCGGCATGCGCCGCCACGAGGCGTCTCGTGTCGGCGAGATCACCCTGGCCGGCTACGACGCCTACGGCGACATCGAGGGCGACTACCGCCACGAGCTCCAGGACCCGACCACTCGGATCGAGGGATCCACCTCGGTGCTGGTCGCCGAGGTGGAGGGACGGGTCGTCGGCACGGTCACCTTCGTCCTCCCGCACGATCAGGGCTGGGAGGGGCGCGCGGAACCGGACGGAGACGCGATGTTCCGGGTGCTGGCCGTGGACCCGGCGGCCGAAGGCGCGGGCGTCGGCCGTGCGCTGGTCGACGCCTGCGTGCGGCGGGCCGGGGAGCTCGGCTGCCGGCGGATCCTGATCGTGTCGATGGCGTGGATGGATCGGGCGCACCGGCTGTACGAGCGGGTGGGCTTCCAGCGCCGGCCCGACCTGGACGTTCGCTTCCCGGCCGGGGACGGCTACGTGTTCACCCTGGACCTGACGCCCGACGCCGCCGAGCATTTCACCCCGCCAGGGCCGCCGGTCGACCCCCGCCCCTGGTACGCCGACGTCTGGCGGTGACGGGCGGGGCGGCGGCTTCAGGACATCGACAGCAGCTGCCGGATCGCCGCGACGGCCAACGGGAACAGCACCGCCAGGCCGATCGCGCCGATGACGGTCATCAACAGCCAGCGGCCGGCGCGGGACGGTTCCTCGAACTCCAGCGCGACCGTGAGCTCCTCGTCGAGCGGGCGCACCTCCGCAGCGGGCTCCGTCCCGGACGGTCGCTGGTCCCCAGCGAGCGCCTTCGGCGGCACCGGCGGCGGTCCGTCCTGGTACGCCGGTTCGACGTGCTCGTCCGACACCTCGAGCCAACCCGGCTCGGACACGTCGACCTCGCCCGGCGGGAACGCTGCCGGTCCGATCCCGCGCTCCGCGGCGGGCGGTGCGAACGTCGCTTCCGTGGCCACCGGTTCAGCGACGTCCGAGCCGAGCGGCTCCTCGGACACCGCCGGTTCAGCGATCCCGGGGTCGAGCGGTTCCTCGGGCGACGCCGTCGCGTCGGACATCTGCGCGCCGTCAGCCGCCCGTTGCGCCGCGAGGACGTCCTCCACGATACGCGCCGCGACGACCGTCGGGTCGGGCCGCGCCGCCGCGTCGGTCCCGTCCGCACCGGCCGGGAGCTCCGCGACCGCTGGGGTCTCGAGGATCGCCTCGTCGGTGATGTCGACCACGACGTCGCCGGGAGGGGGTCCCGTCGGAGCGCCCGGCATCGGGTTCGACGGTGCGACGTCGGCCGACCGCTCGCGGTCCGCAGGCCCATCCGGGGCATCAGCCTCCGACGGACCCTCCGGTTCCCGCTTCGCGGCCGGATGCGTCGCGAACAGCTCCTCCGGGATCGTGGCGTCACCGGTCGGGTCCGTCTCGCCGGACGCGAGGACGCTCCTGTGACCTGGCTCGTCGGTGGCCAGCACGGGGTCCGGATCCTCGGACGGTCGCTCGTCAGCGGCCGATGACGTCACGTCCGTGGACGGGGCCGCGGCGAACACCGCGTCGACGATGCGCCGCGCCGTGGCTCGCGCCGAGGACACCGGCGCGACCGGCTCAGGAGCGACGTCTGGGTCGTCCGCGTCCGCCGGAGGATCGCAGGCCGGTGCGGTCGGCGGCACGGAGTACGACGCGGCGACATCCTCGACGATGCGCCGTGCGAGCTCTCGGGCCTCGCTACTCACCTGCACCCTCCCGGTCGCCCGGCTGCGGGCCCACCCGGGGATCGAACCGCGTGGCTCGACCACGCATCGTACGTCCCGAAGCTCGGACGGGGGCGTGGCTACCCTGTCCGTATGTGTGGCCGGTACCTCGCCGTCTCGGACCCGGAGCAGCTCGCTGAGCGCTTCGAGGTCGATGAGATCCGCACCGACCCGCAGCCTCCGCGGTACAACGTGGCACCGTCCACCGAGGTGTACGCGATCCTCGAGGACGAGGCAACCCGCCGGTTGGGCACCCTGCGGTGGGGGTTCGTGCCGGTCTGGGCGAAGCAGCTCAAGGGCGGTCCGCAGCCGATCAACGCCCGGTTGGAGTCGGTCGCGACCTCGAAGATGTTCGCGCCGAGCTTCCGTCGCAAGCGGTGCCTGCTGCCCGCCGACGGGTTCTACGAGTGGCAGGACCGCGGCGACGGCAGACGCAAGCAGCCGTACCACCTCGCCGACCCCGACGGTGCCCCGTTGGCGTTCGCTGGGATCTGGTCCTCCTGGCGCGACCCGCAGCAGGAGGATCCGGATCCGCTGTTCAGCGCCGCGATCGTCACGACCGAGGCCCGTGGGACGATGGCCGAGCTGCACCACCGGATGCCCGTGGTGCTGCCGGCCACCCTCTGGCAGGACTGGCTGACCGCTTCGGAGGACCAGGCCCCGCACCTGCTCGACGCGGTCGCGGCGCTGCCGGCGCCGACCCTGCGGGCCACCGCGATCACCGACCGGGTCAACTCGGTGAGGAACGACGGGCCCGAGCTTCTCGAGCCCGGCACGGTCGACTGACCGGCGACCCTCGCCGGCCGTGACACGCTACGAGGACGATCCTTCGGAGGACAGCTCCTCCTCGATCGCGGTCGCGAGCGCCTCGATCGGCTGGAGGCCGACCATGCCCTGCTCGCCGACCACGAACGCTGGCGTGCCCTGCACCCCGAGCTGCTGGGCGGCTTCCCGGTCGCGCCGCACAGCGAGCTCGAGGGCCGGATCGTCGAGGTCACGCTCGAACCGTTCGGTGTCGAGACCGGCCTGCTCCGCTGCGGCGACGACTCCCTCCCGCGAGGAATCCGCGCCCTCGGTGAACACGACCTCCTTGTACTCCCAGAAGCCGTCCTGGCGTTCGGCCGCGCGACCGCCGATCGCCAGGTCCACCGCACCCGGTCCCTGCAGCGGCAGGTCGTGCCAGACCAACCGGACCTGCCCCGTCTCGACGAACCGCTCGACCAGCTCCGGCTCGACCTCCTGGTCGTGCTGCTCGCAGTACGGGCACAGGAAGTCGCTGTACAGCGTGACGGTGACCGGCGCATCGGCGTCACCGAGCGTCGACCGGGTGACCTCCCCGGAGGTCTCCCCCGCATCCGGGTCGTCCGCAGCGCCGCTGGCATCGCTCCCGTCGGCGACGACCGTCGCGTCCGCCTCGCCGTCACCGCCGGCGAACAGGGCGGCGCCCAACGCCAAGCCGACGAACAGCCCGATCAGGCCGGTGAACAGGGGGCTGAGCCCACCTCGTCCGCTTGCATCCACCGCCTGCCCTTCGGTCTTCACCGCCTGGTCGTCCGCCACCTCGTCCCCGATCGAACCGTCCTGGTCACGAGGGCGACGGTACCCCGGCCGTGGGGCCCGACGGTCCACGCACGCGGGAGTACACCCACGCATCGGCACGCCGATCCGGGAACGTCAGGAACGACCGCAGCCGCCCCTCCCGCACGAACCCGCACCGTTCCAGGACACGGATGGAGCCAACGTTGTCCGGCTCGACCCACGCCTCGACCCGCGCGAACCCGGCCTGGTCCGTCCCCCACGTGGCGAGCAATCCCACCGCCCGCGACGCTGCGCCACACCCGCGCGCCTCCGGCACGATCCAGTAGCCGATCCCGGCGACCCCGGGCTGGGGTCGCCGCAGCAGCACGACGTTGCCGATCGCGGTCCGGGAGGCGATGTCAACGACCGCCAAGGACCAGCCCTGCCCGCGTTCGGTCCGCTGCTGCTGGCGTCGGATGAACGCGCGTCCGGCCTCCTCGGAGAAGCGAGCCGGCACCGTCGTGGCCTCCAGGATGCGCTCGTCCCGGCTCGCACGCCGGACACAGTTCAGATCGCCGGCACGCCAGGCGCGCAGATGGACGATCCCGTCGGTGAGCTCCGGGTCGGGGTCCTCGAGCGGCACCGGTTCGCTCGTCCCGGTCACGACACCCTCGCGAGGTCCTCCCGGACCGCCTGGGCCAGGCCTTGCGCGTCACGGGCCCGGGCCGACAGACCGAGACCATCGAAGCACGCCCCACCGATGTGGAGCCCGCGGGCGTCCATCGCTTCCAGGGCGAACCGCACCCGGTCGACGCGCGCACGGTGGCCGACGTCGTACTGGGGCAGCGCACGGGGCCAGCGCACGACCGTCCGCTCCCGGGCCGGTCCGCGCAGACGCAGCGCCCAACGCACCTCGGCGTCGACCCGCTCCGCCAACGTGTCGTCGTCCAGTTCGAGCGCCCGGACGTCGTCGACCCGCCCGACCGATGCTCGGACGACGAACGCCGCACCGTCCGCGTGGTGCGGCCACTTGCGTGAACTGATCGTCACGGCCTTGATCAGGCGACCCTCGCCGCGCGGGACGAGCAACCCCGAGCCCTGCGGTGCGTCGACGGCGTCCGCCGGGTCGTAGGCCAGCGCCACCACCCCGACCGACGCCATGCGGATCCCGGCCAGCTCCCGAGCCACCTCCGGGACCGGCTCGGCCAGCAGCGCGGCCGCCGCTGGCGCCGGCACCGCCAACACGACGGCGTCGGCCACCTTCACCCGTTCGTCGAGGTGCAGCCGCCACCCGCCGGTCGAGCGTTCCACGGTGCGGACGGGCGTCGCTGAACGGACCCGGTCCCCGAGCTCGCTGTGCAACCGGTCGATCAACCGGGTCAGGCCACCGCGCAGGGTCAGGAACACCGGTCCGTCGGTCGACGGTGCGTCGGCGCGGTGGGCGCGCAACGCCGCCGTGAGCGATCGTTGCGGCCGCTGGGCCGCCGCCCACACCGTCGCCGTGGCCGCCTCCGCCGACAGCCGGTCGGTGTCGCCGGCGTAGACACCGCCGAGCAGCGGCTCGACCAGCCGCTCGACGACCGCAGAACCGAACCGCTCGCCGATCAGATCACCGACGCTGCGGTCGCCAGCGAGCTGGCGGCGCGGCACCAGCGGTTCGACGGCCGCCCGGGCCAGCTCGAGGGGGGTCAGCACGCCGCTCCTGGCGAGCGCCCGCAGGTCCGTCGGCACGCCCATTACGGTGTTCTGCGGCAACGGCCGCAGCCGACCCCGCGTCCACAGGTGGACCTGCCCGGTCGCGGGTGCGACCAGGTCGTCGTCACCGAAGCCGAGCGCCCGCACGAGCGCCTCACCCTCCGGCTGCCGGGCGAGCAGCGCGTCCGCACCGACGTCCAACGGTCGGTCCGCCAACTCGATCGTTCGTACCTGGCCACCGACCCGCTCGGCCGCGTCGAACACGACGACGTCGGCGTCGTCACGCAACCGCCAGGCGGTCGCCAGCCCGGTCAGCCCGGCACCGATCACCGCGACCCGTGGCCGACTCACGCGTCATCCGGTTCGTCGACGTCGACCAGTTCGTGGGCGGCGACGGTCGCGACGACCTCGGTGAGCAGGTCCAGTTGCGTCGCCCGGCCGAGGTCGGCCGTCGTGAGCCGGGCGCCGAGCTCCTCCGCGATCGCGAGCAGCGCCGGGTCGCCGCCCGTCCCCGGCGCGACCGGACACTCGACCACGTCCCGCTTGCCGTGCGCCTCCACGACCGAGCGCAACGCGTCGGCCGCGGTCGGGGTCCGCGTATCCCCGCGCCAGGCGATCGAGCGTGACGGCAGCGTCACGTGTCCGGAGAGCGCCTCCGCGACCTCACGCAGGAAGGCGACGTCGCCGGGGTCCACGTCCTCGCCCGGGTCCGGCGCGGTGATCAGCACATGGGCGCCGCTACGAGCACCGGGCGCCACCGCCTGCGCCAACCGCTCGTGCAGCGACGGCAACGCGTGCCAGGACACCACCCCGGTGTAGGCCGGCAACTGCGCCGAGCAACGCGCGTGCAGCTCCGGCTCGACCGGCCAGGGCACGGTCGCCATCCCGACGACGAGCCCTCCGGCATCCCCCAGCTGTTCGGCGACGTCGAGGTGGTCATCGGCGGTCGTGGCCGACACCGCCAGCCCCGTCCGCTCCGCCAGGGATCCGGCGAGGTCGCGGCCGCCGAGCAACGCCACCGACAGCGCCGAGGTCATGCGGACACCTCGACGTCCCCGTCGCCGCGGCCGTCGACGTCACGGGTCGGTGCGTCGGCCGGCGCGCGGACCTCGCCCTCGGTGTGGACGAGGTCGACGACGCGCTCGAGCACGCTCGGGTCGGTCTCCGGCAGCACCCCATGACCGAGGTTGAAGATGTGATCCGGCGCCCCGCCAGCGCGACGGAGCACGTCCCGGGTGCGCTCGGCGACCTGGTCGAACGGGCCCAACGCCAACGCCGGTTCGAGGTTGCCCTGGAACCCGACACCCTCCGGGATGCGTGCCCGGCCGACGTCCAGCGGCACCCGCCAGTCGATCCCGACGACGTCCGCACCGGCCGCTGCCATCAGCCCGAGCAACTCGCCGGTGGCGACCCCGAAGTGGATCCGCGGCACACCCAGATCGGCCAGCTCCTCGAACACCCGCTGGCTGTGCGGCAGCACGTGGCGTTCGTAGTCGAGCGGGTTGAGCGCCCCCGCCCACGAATCGAACAGCTGCACCGCGGACGCCCCGCGTTCGACCTGGGCCTTGAGGCTGGCGATCGTGATGGAGGCGAGCTGGTCGAGCAGGCGGTGCCAGGTCAGCTCGTCGGCGTACATCAGTGCCTTGGTGTGGCTGTAGCTCTTGGACGGTCCGCCTTCGACGAGGTAGCTGGCGACGGTGAACGGGGCGCCGGCGAACCCGATCAAAGGGACGTCGAGCTCCTCGGCCAGGATCGAGACCGTGTCCAGCACGTACGGCACGTCCAGCTCGGGTTCGAGGTGCCGTAGCCGAGCGAGGTCCTCGCGATGCCGGATCGGCGGGTCGACGACCGGACCGACGCCCGGCTTGATCCGCACGTCGATGCCCAGGGACGCGACCGGCGTGACGATGTCGGAGAACAGGATCGCCGCGTCGGTGCCGTAACGCCGCACCGGCTGCAGCGTCACCTCCGCGGCCAGCTCCGGGGTGTGCACGACCTCCTCGAAGGTGTGCCCCTCGCGGATCGACCGGTACTCGGGCAGTGCCCGACCGGCCTGCCGCATGAACCACACGGGGACGATGTCGTGCGGCTCGCCCCGACACGCCCGGATGAACGGGCTGTCGGCGTGGCGGGCACGGAGCGCAGCGGGATCGATCACAGCGGGGTCCTGGCCGGACGTGGACCGGGCACGGTACCCAGCGCCGACGCCACGCCCCGTGCCGGACCGGATGGGCGACCGGTCACCGGCAGGGGTCGACGGTGGCGACCGGCTGCGGACAGGCCATCAGCGCGTCCGGTGGGTCGTCCCCGAGCTCAGCGGCGCCTGCTGCTGCTCCGGCCGCGGCTGCTGCTTCGGCTCCGGCTGCGGCTGCGGCTGCTCGAGCCACGGCTCCGCGACCCGCTCCCCCGCGACGCACCACGGGAGGCTCCGACGCCGGCTCGCGTGGTCCGGCGACGCCGAGGGTGGTGGGAACCCGGTCCGTACCCGTTGTCGACGTAGCCTCGCCGACGGCGGCGGCGTCCACGCCCGAAGACGCTCAGCAGGAGCACGGAACCACCGATCACCAGCAACGGCAGCGGGATCGGCAGCCCGGACCCCCCGCTGAACAGCCCACCGGAGGTCACGGTCTGGGCGTCACCGCTCGCGCCGCCCGTGAGACGGTCAGCGAAGGTGGAGGCAGCCGCGACCACGTCGTCGCTCTCGATGAGTTCTTCGAGCGCCTGGTCCACCGCCACGTCGACCTGCGCGCTGCCGTGATCATCGCTGACGCCGCCGACCTCCTCGGGGGTGACCACCAGCGCGGCGCCCCCGTGCTGATCGACCAGTGTGTCGGCTGCAGCCTCGGCCCCACCGGCGGGCTCACCGGCGAGCACCGACACCGACAGCACGAGCCCGTCCGACTCCGCGTCGCGGACGACGTCGGTCAGCGCCGCTTCCTCGACCTCCTCGGCCCCCGCTTCCACCTCGACGCGGCTCTCGGCGGCCGCGGCGGCGGTCGCGACCGCCAGCACGGCCACGGTGGCCAGCGCCAGCACGGCGCGGGCCGTGATGCGCTCGACCCGGTTCACGACGGTCCCTCTCGCACGCGACGCTCGGCAGTGACCGAGCCCGGATACCGGATGACGCGGATACCCGTCCGGACAGCACCCCGAGCGACCCCGTCGAGGTGATCCATCCGTGTGATCCATCCGCCCCGGCGGCCAGCCTACGCCGCCACGCCCCCGCAGGGGAGGTCGGATCCGGCCCGAACCACCTACGTCGTCAGCGTTGGGTGCACGCCACTCGACGCCAAACGCCCACCTCGCGGGGTCCCGGCGCCGCCGTCCCCCGGTCCGCCCCGAAACGTGTGCACCCGCGATCACATCTGCACCGATCTGCACACGCTTCGACGGCGGGGCCCAGCGACACCCCGCCGGCCCAGCCGCTCGGTCAGCGGTGACGGGTGGCGGGACGTCGAGGACACGGGAGGAGTCGGCCGGTAAGCCGGATCCTGTCCCCGCAGCTGGTTGCCCGGCTGCGGGTGGCGACCATCTATCTGGGGCGTCGGTCACCCGACGCCTCGAGCGGCCT
>SKJX01000078.1 GCA_007121785.1 Nitriliruptoraceae bacterium | reverse complement strand
GCCCAGCGGCATCGACTCGGTGGAACTGACGGCCATGGAGATCTCCCGGTCGTTCGTCACACGGTCGTTCGTCAGGGGCGGGACCGACCGTAGCCACCGCCCCCAGGGGTCTCGACGACCAGTCGATCACCGCTGAACAGCCGTACCGTCACCTTGCCCGGCAGCGGCTGTTCGTGGTCCTCGCCGCAGCGCTGGACGGCGTTGCGTCCGGGGGCGGCATCACCACCTCCGTGTGCGCCAGCGGGCGCCCGGTTGCGGCGTTCGGTCAGCAGCGACGCGACCACCTCGCTGCTCAGCACCTCGATCACCCGGCGCAAGCCCTGCCCGCCGCGGTGCTCGCCGTCGCCGCCGCTGCCCTCGCGCAGGTGGTACTCGGTGACCCGGAGCGGGTAGGCCAGTTCGAAGGCCTCGATCGGGGTGTTCTTGGTGTTGGTCATGTGCGAGTGGGTGCCGTCGGCGCCTGGCCCCCACGGCCCCGCACCGATGCCGCCGGCCAGCGTCTCGTAGTAGGTGAACGGCTCGCTGCCACCGTCACGGTCGTCGGTCCCGCCGAACAGCGTGTTGTTCATCGTGCCCTGCGACTGCGCGCCGACCCGCTCGGGTGCGGCCTGGCCGATCGCCGCCAGCAGCACGTCAACGATCCGTTGCGAGGTCTCCACGTTGCCAGCCGCGACCGATGCCGGCGCCAGCGCGTCGACCACGCTGCCGGGTGTGGTGACCAGCTCCAGCGCCCGCAGCGCCCCGTCGTTGGCCGGCAGGTCGGGGGCGGCGATCGCGCGCAGCGCGTAGACGGCTGCCGACAGGGTGACCGCCCGAGGTGCGTTGACGCTGCCGGGGACCTGCGCGGCGCAGCCGGTCAGATCGCAGGTGATGTGTCCACCGTCGATCGTCACCTGCGCGCGCAGCGGGATCGGACCGACACCCGTGCCGTCGTCGTCGAGCTCGTCGGACGCGTCGTAGACCCCGTCGGGCAGCGCCTCGACCGCGTGGGTGATCCGCTGCTCGGCGTGGTCGAGCGTCGCCGCCATCGCGTCGGCCAACCCCCGGACGCCGAGGTCGTCCGCCAACTCGCGCAGCCGTGTCGCCGTCAGGTGGTTGGCGCCGAGCTGCGCACGCATGTCGCCCAGACGCTCGCGCGGCGTGCGCGTGTTGGCCAGCAGCAGCGCGACGATGTCGCGCTGCTCCTCACCGCCGACAGCGAGCTTCACCGGTGGGATCCGCAGGCCCTCCTCGAAGATCTCCGTGGCACCCGCCGGCATCGACCCGGGAGCGGAGCCGCCGACATCGGAGTGGTGTGCCCGGTTGGCCGCGAACCCCAGCAGGCGTCCCTCTCCGTCGTGGACCGGAGCGACCAGCGTCCAGTCCGGCAGGTGGGTGCCGCCGGCGAACGCGTCGGAGACCAGCACCTGATCGCCCGGATCGAGCGCCGCGAACCCGCCGCGTGCCGCCGCCACCGACAGCGGCATCGAGCCGAGGTGCACGGGGATGTGCTCGGCCTGGGCGACCATGCGCCCGTTGGCGTCGAACACCGCGGTCGAGCAGTCGACGCGCTCCTTGATGTTGGGGGAGTAGGCCGTCCGGCGAAGCGCGGCGCCCGCCTCCTCCGCGATGCCGATCAGCGCGTTGCGCACCACCTCGAGGGTGATCGGGTCGACCATCCCCGGGTGCGGTCGGCGGCCGGCGCCCGCGTCGTCCGCGTCGCGGCCGGCGTCCGCGTCGGCACGGTCGTCGCTCACGATCCGGCCTCCTCGAGCACGAGGATGCCGTGCTCGTCGATCTCGCCGGCCTGCCACGGGGCGACCCACACGCAGGCGTCCACCCCGAGCAGCACCAACGGGCCACGCAGGGTCGTACCAGCCCCGAGCCGTGCGCGGTCCAGTACACCCGCCCGCACGACGTCGCCGTCGACCCGGACCTCGTGGTCGGCGAGCCATGCCTGGTCGATCCCGCCGCCACCGGTCAGACGTGGCAACGGGAGCTCCGGAGCCGGACCCTCCACACGAACCCGCAGGGTGACCAGCTCGACGTCCTCACCGCGCTGGTCGTAGCCGTACCGCTGCGCATGCGCCGTGTGGAAGGTGTCGACGAGGTCCGCGGGCTCGACCTCGGCGGGGACCTCCAACTCGAACGCCTGCCCGCGGTAGCGCAGGTCCGCGGTCCGTCGTTCCGCGGCCACCTCGACGCCCTGCTCGGCCAGCACCGATCGGGCGTCGGCGGCCAGCTCCTCGAACCCCGCGGCCAGCTGCTCGCGCTCCAGCCGGTCCGCCGGGGTGAGCCGGCTCCGTGCCCGGTCGACGGTCACCGGCGCGGCCAGCAGCCCCTGGGCGGACAGCACCCCCGGGTTCGGCGGCACCAACACCTGGGGGCATCCGAGCGCGGCGGCCAGCGCCGCCTGGTGGAGCGGGCCGGCACCACCGAACGGCACCAGGGCGAAGCGCCGGGGGTCGCGGCCACGCTCGACCGATACCACCCGTAGCGCCTTGGCCATCTGCGCGTCGGTGACCCGGACGATCCCCTCCGCGCACGCCGACACGTCGAGGCCGAGCGCCGCCGCCAAGCGACCCACCGCCTCGTGCGCGAGGTCGGCGCGCATCGGCATCGCACCACCGAGCCGCACGTCCGGATCGAGCCGCCCGAGGACCAGGTTCGCGTCGGTGACCGTCGGCTCGATCCCGCCCTGCCCGTAGCACGCCGGGCCCGGCACGGCGCCGGCCGACCGCGGTCCGACCCGCAGCGCCCCGCCGGCGTCGGCCCAGGCCAGTGACCCGCCGCCGGCCCCGATGGTGTGGATGTCGGTCGTGGTGACCGCGAACGGCAGTTGATCGATCGCCCCGTCGGTGGTGGTCGTCGGGCGCCCGTCGGCGATGAGCGTCACGTCCGTCGATGTGCCCCCGACGTCCGCGGCGATCAGGTCGGTGACGCCGGCGGCGCGTCCGAGCGCGGCCGCACCCCAGGCGCCCGCAGCCGGGCCGGACAGCAGCGTGTGCACCGGCTCACGCGCGGCGACCTCCGCGGTGAACGTGCCGCCGCCCGAGCGCATTACCTCGACGGCCGGGCGCAGCCCCGCATCGCGGAGCTGACCCGCCAACGAACCGAGGTAGCGGTCCAACCGCGGGGCGACGTAGGCGTTCAGAGCGGTGGTGGAGGTGCGCTCGACCTCACGCAGGACCGGCAGGAGCCGGCTGGCGACCGTCACGGGGACGCCCAGGTCCTCCACCGCGGCGGCGAGCCGCTCCTCGTGGTCGGAGCGGAGGAAGCCGAACAGCAGTGCGATCGCGATCGCGTCCGGCTCGAGCGCGCGGACCTCGGCGACGACGCGCGCGACCTCCTCGTCGGTCAGGTCGGTGACCACCTGCCCGTCCGCGCCGACCCGCTCGTGGGCTTCGACCGTCTCGTCGCTGCCGACCACCGGGTCCGGACGACGGGCATCCAGCCGGTACAGGTGCGGGCGATCCTGGCGGCCGATCGCCAGCAGGTCACGGAAGCCCGCCGTGGTGATCAGCACGGTCCGGGCGCCGTCGCGCTCGAGCACCGTGTTGGTCGCCACGGTGGTGCCGTGCGCGAACCGGGTCAGCTGCCGGACGTCCGCGTCCAACCGCTCGATCCCGGCCAGCACGCCGGCGGCCTGGTCATCGGGTGTCGAGGGGACCTTGGCCACCTCGGTGCCGTCGGCGCTCGCCAGGACCAGGTCGGTGAAGGTGCCACCGACGTCGACGCCGAGCACCCGCGCGCCGGTTGGGTGGTCCGCAGGCTCCACGGTGGCGCGCTACGGCCGCCGGCCGGCCGGCCGGCGGTGGGAACGGGAGGGCCGCACGGGTGACCTCGCAGCGTGGACGGGTTGGGTGCATGACGGGGTCGAGGCTAGTGCGTGCCGCTCGACCCCCGACCAGGCGCCGCGGTGGTGCGGCCCCACGCGGCCCGCGACGGGGCGGCGTTTCAGGCGTCCTTCGCGCAGGCCGCGCCCGCCAGCGTGACCACCGCCCCGGCCACCGCGAGCCACGGACCGTAGCCGCGGCGGACCTCGCCGGTCACCTCGACGTCGGACGGCAGCTGCCCGTTGTCGGCGCCGAGGGCGGTGAGTAGGTCGGCGGTCTCCGGCGGTGGACCGCCGGGCACCAGCACGACCGTGACCGCAGCGACGATCGCCGCCAGGACCGCAGCCACGGCGGCGACCGAGCGGGCGCGGAGCGGTGGCCGGTCCAACGCGACCGCCAGCCCCAAGCCGACGACGACGACGCCGAGCGCGGCGACGATCCAACCGCTGGCCATCGTCGGCAGTCCCCGCTGCGCCGTGATGATCCGTTCGTCGTCGAGGCTCAGCATCGTCACCGTCGCCACCGTGGTCCGCCACGGCGCGAAGGCGGAGCCGATGACCAGCCCACCGCCGGCGGCCATGGCCAGCCCGGCCAACCCGGACCGACGCATCAGCAGCCCCGCGGTGATCGCCGCATCACCCCGCACGGTGCCCCTCCTCTCCCCGTCGCCGCGATCGCCGGCGGGGTCGTGTGGCGCGAACGCTACCGGCCGCGAGCGTTCCGCTACCGTCGCGGGACGCGTCGCACTCGCCGCCACGCCCGGCCGCTCGGGGGAGCCCGTCGGGCACCGACCTGCCGATGGGGAGCGCTCCTGGTGCCCACGTTCGCTGCGCCCACCCGGATCGCGGTCCTGGTCTCCGGAGGTGGGACCAACCTTCAGGCGCTCAACGACGCGATCGCTGCCGACCCGGGGTTCGGTGGCGAGGTGGTGGTCGTCGGCGCCGACCGCGACGACGCGGGCGGGCTCGACCGGGCGCGAACGGCCGGCATCCCGACGGTGGTCCAGCGCCCGCATGACCACGCCGACCGGGCCACCTTCGAGCGGGCGTTGCTGGCCGACCTCGACCCGTTCGGCGTCGACCTGGTCGTCCTCGCGGGGTTCATGCGGATCCTGACCGGCACCTTCCTGTCGCGCTGGCCCGATCGTGTCCTGAACACCCATCCGTCGCTGCTGCCGGCGTTCCGTGGCGCCCACGCGGTCCGGGAGGCCTTGTCCTACGGGGTGAAGGTCACCGGCTGCACCGTGCACCTGGTCGACGAGGAGGTCGATCACGGGCCGATCATCGCGCAGGAAGCGGTCGCGGTCCGCGACGACGACTCGGAGGCGACGCTGCACGACCGGGTCCGCGCGGTCGAGCACCGGTTGCTGCCGGCCTGCGTCGCGGCGATGTGCCAGGGTCGGCTCCAGCTCGACGGCCGCCACGTCCGCCTCACCCCACCACGCCGTGCCGCGCCCGCCCCACCCGACCCTGCGGAGGATCGCCCGTGACCACTGCCCCGACCACCCCGGTGGCCCGCGCCCTGCTCAGCTGCTTCGACAAGACCGGGCTCGCGGACCTCGCGCAGGGATTGCACGAGCACGGCGTGGAGCTGGTCTCCACCGGCTCGACCGCGGGCGTCATCCGCGACGCCGGTGTCCCCGTCATCGAGGTGGCAGAGGTCACCGGGTTCCCCGAGTGCCTCGATGGTCGCGTCAAGACGTTGCACCCGCGGATCCACGCGGGCGTGCTGGCCGACCGTCAGGACCCAGCGCACCTGGCCGAGCTCGCGGAACTCGGGGTGGACGCCATCGATTTGGTGGTCGGCAACCTCTACCCGTTCCAGGACACCGTCACCGCCGGCGCGGCCGACGCGGACGTGATCGAGATGATCGATATCGGTGGGCCGACGCTCGTGCGGGCGGCGGCGAAGAACCACGGGTCGGTCGGCATCGTCGTCGACCCGGCCGACTACGGCCGCGTACTGACCGAGCTCGCCGAACACGGGGGCTTGCGGGCCGACCTGCGGCGGGAACTGGCGGCCGCGGCCTTCCAGCACACGGCCCGCTACGACGCTGCGGTGGCGAGCTGGTTCCAGCAGGGCCAGGAGTTGCCGGAGCAGCTGTCGCTCGCGTTGCCGAGGCGGGCCGAGCTGCGCTACGGCGAGAACCCGCACCAGGCAGCGGCCCTGTACCGCTTCGACGCGTCCGCCGGCGGGGTCGGGACCGACGGTGGCATCGCCGCCGCGGAGCAACTCCACGGCAAGGAACTGTCCTACAACAATCTGCTCGACACCGACGCGGCCTGGGGGATGGTGGTCGACGTCGACGAGCCGTGCGTGGCGATCATCAAGCACACCAACCCGGCCGGGTTCGCGATCGCCGACGACCTGGCGCGCGCCTACGACCGCGCGCTGGAAGGTGACCCGGTCAGCGCCTTCGGCGGCATCGTCGCGTGCAACCGCCGGTTGGATGCGGCGACCGCCACGCGCATCGCTGAGCTGTTCGTCGAGGTGGTGATCGCCCCCGGGTTCGACGATGCCGCGCTGGAGCAGCTGACGGCCAAGCGCAACCTGCGGCTGCTGACGATGCCCGGGGTCGCCCGGCCCGCGCACGGGTGGCAGCTGCGCAGCGTCAGCGGCGGCCTGTTGGTTCAGCAGGCCGACGTGGGCAGCGAGCCGTGGTCGTCCTGGCAGGTGGCGACCGCCACCCAGCCGGACGAGGCCACCCTCGCCGACCTGTGGTTCGCCTGGATCGCTGCCAAGCACACCAAGTCCAACGCGATCGTGCTCGCCAGCGACGGGCAGGTCGTCGGCGTAGGCGCCGGGCAGATGAGCCGCGTCGACTCCGTCCGGCTCTCGGTGGAACGCTCCGAGGACCGGCACGTCGGCGCGGTGCTCGCCAGCGACGCGTTCTTCCCGTTCCGGGACGGCCCTGACGCGGCCGCTGCCGCCGGCATCCGTGCGATCGTCCAGCCGGGCGGTTCGGTCCGCGACGACGAGGTGGTCGCCGCTGCCGACGAGCACGGCATCCCGATGGTGTTGACCGGTCGGCGACACTTCCGTCACTGATCCTCCTGCGGCCCCGCCCCTGACCCTCCTACGGCCCCGCAACTGATCCTCCTACGGCCCCGCCCCAACGATCGGAGGTCCCCGTGACCGCTCGCATCATCGATGGCAAGGCGCTTGCCCAGCAGGTCCGCGCCCGCATCGCCGACGACGTCGCCCACCTACGCGCCGAGCACGACGTGACCCCGGGGCTGTGCGCGGTCCTGGTCGGCGAGGATCCGGCCTCGAAGGTCTACGTCGGCATGAAGCACAAGGCGACGGAAGCCGCGGGGATGCTCTCCCGCCAGATCGTCCTGCCCGACGACACGTCCCAGGAGGATCTCGAACGCACGGTCACCGACCTGAACGCCGACGAGGAGATCGACGGCATCCTCGTCCAGTTGCCGTTGCCGGACCACCTCGACGCGCGTCGGGTCCAGGAACTGATCACGCCAGCCAAGGACGTGGATGCCCTCAACCCCTACACGGCGGGGCGGCTGGCGATTGGGGATCCGACGTTCCTGTCCTGCACCCCCTACGGCGTCCTGGAGATCCTCGAACACGCCGGCGTAGAGGTGGCCGGCAGCAACGTGGTCATCGTCGGCCGGTCCAACCTGGTGGGGCGGCCCCTGTCGGTGATGCTGACGCTCAAGGGGCGCGACGCCACCGTCACGCTCGCCCACTCCCGGACCCGGGATCTCGGCGCGGTGTGCCGCGGGGCCGACGTCATCGTCGCGGCAGCCGGCCAGATCGGGTTGATCACCGCGGACATGGTCAGCCCCGGCACCACCGTGATCGACGTCGGCACCAACCGTGGCGAGGACGGCAAGCTCGTCGGCGACGTCGACTTCGACGGGGTCGTTGAGGTGGCGGAGGCGATCACGCCGGTGCCGGGCGGGGTCGGACCGATGACGGTCACGATGCTGCTGCAGAACACCCTCGAAGCCGCACGCGCGCGACGGGGGCTGCCCCGCCGCTGAACCCGCCGGCTTCGTCCGGTCCGGCG